>JALWOO010000662.1 GCA_027083485.1 Amylibacter sp.
CAGATCCGACTGGAGAACAGCAACCTGCTCTACCTGGCCACGGGGCGCGCCCGTGTAGAGCTGGAGCCTCAGTCCCTGGTCTATTCCATTGGGCTCATCGACTACTTTAACGACCAGTTTGTCATCAACCTGCTGAACTACGTCCACTCCATCCTTCGGCCCGGCGGGCAGGTGATCCTCGGCAACTTCCACACCCGCAACCCGTCCCGAGCCATGATGGACTACGTACTGGAGTGGCGGCTGATCTACCGCACAGAGGAGGACATGAACCGCCTCTTTGCCGCCGCCACCCAAGCCATGCACAACGCCCACGCGCCCTATTCCGGCTTTACCGTGGGCGCGGCACTGCTGACCGAAAGCGGCGACATCGTCACCGGCTGCAACGTGGAAAACGCCTCCTACGGGGCCACCGTCTGCGCCGAACGCACGGCAATCGCCGCCGCAGTCGCACAGGGGCACAGGAATTTCACCGCCATCTGCGTCACCACCGCCGCCGATAGCACCACCCCGCCCTGTGGCATCTGCCGCCAGACACTGGTGGAATTCAACCACGACATGACCGTAATTTGCCGCAGCCAACACGGCGAACAAACAACCTATAGCGCGGGGGAGTTGCTCCCCCACGCCTTTACTGCCGACAACCTCTAGCCCCCCCTTCTTACCATCCATTTTCTTAAAATATCCCGGGGGAGGCCCGCAGGGCCGGGGGCAGCGCCCCCTTAGCGCGTCCCCCCCTAAAACATACCGTTTTCATGGGCCATGGAATCCGGCACAGGCTGGATCACATCCCAGTGTTCAACGATCTTGCCTTCTGCCACGCGAAACAGGTCATAAAACCCCTGCGTCGCCCCGCCAATCTGGCCCTCGCTCAGCACAAACACAAAATTTCCTTCGGCAACAACACGATGAACCTTTGAATAGCCAAAGCTGATCTTGTTCTCTGCCAAATAGCCCAGAAACTTGCCCAACCCTTCCAGACCATCGCCAATCTGCGGGTTATGCTGGTAATAGACGTCTCCGATATAGCGGGGCAGTTTGTCGCCCTGCCCATTTATCAGCACATCCTGAACGAAGCCCAGAACCAGCGCCTTGTTTTCCTGACTCTTCTCCTGATCCACAATTTCCGTAGGACCATCCAGCATGGAACGCCCACTGACAGTAGTTGCAGGCGCATCCGCAATTCCGTCCCAGTGTTCTGCAATGCGGCCATTTTCAAAACGGAACAGATCAAAAACTACCTTGTCTCCGTCAAACTTCATGGCGGAATGCACCAGCACCAGATCCCCCTCTGCCAGAACCCGCACCGGCTCTATGCTTACGGGCGTATCCAGCGTTTGCAGATATTCCACAAATCCCAGTAACCCCGTCCGTTTGTCCGGTGCCTGCGGGTTGTGCTGGATGTATCCTTTGGCCACATGTTCCTTGATAAAGGCCGTGTCTCCGGCAAGCCCCTGCGTCAGCAGCCCCACGGCCACCTCTTTGTTTCCGGCCATTGCACCGCTTGCCAAAATAGCCGCCACAGCGGCCCCGATCAGTTTTGTTGCGATTCTGTTCATTTTATTTCCTTTCAGTTCAGATGTAGGTTACTAATAGGATGTGCCTTACAAATAGAAAGTAGGCACTTTTTAGTAACCGTAACTTTTCTGAAGGAACCCGCATGAAAGACGGATTTGACCCAAGCGCCTGTCCGGTGCGTTCGGTGCTCTCGCATATCGGGGATAAGTGGAGTTATCTGCTGTTGTTCGAATTATCCCGGGCACCACAACGGTTTTCCGCCCTGGCCCGCGCCTTGCCGGATATATCGCAACGCATGCTCACACACACCTTGCGCAAGCTGGAACGCGACGGGCTGGTGTTGCGCACAGTAACGCCCAGCATCCCGCCGCGGGTGGATTACGAACTGACCGGTTTGGGTCAGGAACTCATCCCGCATCTGCAAGCCCTGACCGATTGGGCCAGCGCCCGCAAACCGCAGATTGATGCGGCGCGGGCGCGGTATGATGCGCTATAGAGTGGCAAGCGCCTGTTCCAAGTCCTGTAAAATGTCATCCACATTTTCCAACCCTGCCGAAATCCGCACCAGCCCTTCGCTGATGCCATGGGCAGCGCGCTCTTCTTCGGTATAGGTTACGTGTGTCATGGAGGCCGGATGCTGGATCAAGGTTTCCGCGTCCCCAAGGCTGACCGCACGCTGGATCATCTGCACCGCATTCATCACCCGTTTACCCGCTTCAATCCCGCCAACGACCTCAAACCCGATCATACCACCGAAACGGGCCATTTGGCTGCACGCAAGCGCGTGCTGTGGGAAGCTTTCCAACCCCGGATAATGCACGGTTGAAACCATCGGGTGCGCCTCAAGCAGCTGCGCAATCTGCATGGCGTTTTCGCTGTGGCGTTCCATGCGCAATTCAAGAGTTTTCAACCCGCGCAGCACCAGCATGGAATTGAACGGAGCGATCACCGCGCCGGTCATGTCTTTCATACCGATGGTGCGGATTTCGGTGATCTGCTCCAATCGTCCAACCACAAAACCGGCCAGCAAATCCCCATGCCCGCCAAGGTATTTCGTCGCCGAATGCACCACAAAATCCGCGCCCAATTCGATCGGACGGGTCAGAACCGGCGTGGCATAGGTGTTGTCCACGATCACCTCGGCCCCGCCCGCATGGGCAATGCGCGAAATTTCGGCAATATCCACCAACCGCATGTTGGGATTGGCGGGGGTTTCAAAAAATACAAATCTGGTTTTGTCACTCATCGCCGCTTCCAGTTTCGCCGGATCGGTCAAATCCACATGGCGCACAGTGACCCCGAAACGCGACAGGCCGTGGCTAAAAAAGGCAAAGGTACAGCCATAGAGCGTCAGATCGGTGATGATCTCGTCACCGCTCTGCAAATAGGTCCATAACAGGGACGTAATCGACCCCATGCCCGATGCATTGCCCACAGCGGCCTCGGCCCCTTCCAGATTGGCAATGCGCCGTTCCAGCAAATCGGTGGTCGGGTTGCCGACACGGGAATAGACAAACCCTTCCCGCTCACCGGCAAAGATTTCACCGCCCTGTTCTGCGGTTTCAAAGGCATAGGTCGAGGTCAGATGCAGCGGCGGCGTCAGCGCCCCGTGTTCGGATTGCGGATCATAGCCGAAATGGATCGCACGGGTGGCAATACCGGCGGGCGGGTTGTTGGATTTCTGGGCATTGGACATGGAAAGTCTCCGCATAAATGTTTCAACAGCAGAATACAGCATTCCCAAAGGCATTTAATTGCGTTATCTGCCAATAATTACGAATTTATTGGCATGTTATGCCAGCAAGAGGATCTGAATGGACAAAACCGACCACCGCATCCTGCGAGAATTGCAACGCAATGGCCGACTCAGCAATGCAGAGCTGGCCGAACGGGTGAACCTGTCGCCCTCGCCCTGCTTGCGCCGCCTTCGCAATCTGGAAAAAACCGGCGTTATTCAGGGCTATAGCGCCATTGCCGACCCCAAGGCCTGCGGGTTGCCGATCACCGTGTTCATCAACATCCGCCTGTCGCCCCACTCAAAGGAAGCCGCACAGAACTTCGAGGCCTGCATCATGCACATTGACGAAGTGATGGAATGCCACCTGATGACCGGCGATACCGATTATCTGCTGCGTGTGGTTATGGCCAGCCTTGAGGATTACGAACATTTCATCCGCGACCGCATCCACCCGATTCCGGCTGTGGCCTCGATCAACACAAGTTTTGCCTATGGTGTGGTCAAACAGAGCCGTTGCCTGCCGTCCTGATCCGTATTTATTGGTATACGGACCATCCCCCCTTGGCATAGAACGGTTACTCGGGTAACTTTCCCCTACACACAGGAACCAACCTGTTATCTGGGAGAATATCATGAATAAATTTCTGGGGCGTGCTGCCCTTGCTGTCATTGCGACCGCTTTTGCCACCGAAGCC
>JALWOO010000663.1 GCA_027083485.1 Amylibacter sp.
TTCTGATCGATTCCGGCCGGATTATTGCGGTGGATACGGCAGAAACCCTGCGCGCGGCCCATCCGCAGGTGCCAATCGCGGATCACGGCGACCATCTGCTGATGGCCGGCTTTATCGACGCGCATGTGCATTATCCGCAGACCGGCATTATTGCCAGCTGGGGCAAACGGCTGATTGATTGGCTCAACAGCTATACCTTCCCCGAGGAAATGCGTTTTGGTGATCCGGCCTATGCGGCGGAAATCGCGGCACTCTGGTGCGATCTGGCCTTGCAAAACGGCACCACCACAGCGGCCAGTTTTTGCACCATCCATCCCGAAAGTGTGGAGGCGCTTTTCCGCGAAGCCCAGGCACGCGGCATGCGCATGGTGGCGGGGAAAACCTGCATGGACCGCAACGCGCCCGAGGGTTTGCGCGACACGGCGCAAACCGCCTATGACGACAGTAAGGCCTTGATTGATAAATGGCACGGGCAGGATCGACTGACCTATGCCATCACCCCGCGGTTTTCGCCGACCTCGACGCCGGAACAACTGGCGGCTATGGGGGCGCTCTGGGCGGAAAACCCGTCCTGCCTGATGCAAACCCACCTGTCAGAGCAGGTCGAGGAAATCAAATGGGTGCGCGAACTGTTCCCTGACGCGCGCGATTATCTGGACACCTATGAGCAACACGGGCTGATCGGCAAGGGTGCGATCATGGGGCATTCGATTTACCTTGAACCCCGTGAGATCGAGCGCATGGCCGAAACCGGCACCGCGATTGTGCATTGCCCCACGTCCAATGCCTTTATCGGGTCCGGCATGTGCGATGTGCCCGGGCTGCACGGGCGCGGTATTCCGGTTGGTCTGGCCACGGATACGGGCGGTGGCTCGTCCTTTTCCATGCTGCGCACCATGGCGGCGGCCTATGACATCGGTCAGCTGCGCGGCGGCATCCTGCATCCGGCACAATTGCTGTGGCTGGCCACGGTTGGATCGGCCCGCGCCCTGTGTCTGGACGATAGAATCGGCAATCTGGCCGCTGGAATGGAGGCCGATATCGTGGTGATCGACCTGCACTCCACCCGCGCGATCGAGCAACGGGCCAAACGGGCCGAAGATATCTGGAGCACGGTTTTCCCCACCATCATGATGGGCGATGATCGGGCGATTGTGCAGGTTTATGTGGGCGGAAAACCGGTGAATGTTCACAGATCCTAAGCTCCCAAATCCAGAATTTTCTTTATAATAGTTTTGCGCCAACACTGGTATAAATCGATGAGGGCCGCGCCTGACCTTGGGAAGGCATCACATCGGTTTCCGTCTGGCGGAGCCGCGCAACCAATTGATACGCCGGATAAATCAGATAGCCCGCAACAGCGCCTTCCCGAGGGGAAGGTCAGGCGCGGCCCGGCGTGCCACCGTGCCAGACGGTTGAGAGGATGTGATTTGAACTGAGACCGCCAGTTATTGATGCCACGAATTTCAATTCCACTATACTATACTAATCATTCAACCTTGCGCGCAGATCGGTTTTCAGCACCTTGCCATAGCTGTTTTTCGGCAACTCATCGACAAAGCGGTACTCTTTGGGCCGCTTGAAACGGGCAATATTTCGCAGGCAATGGGCGTCCATTTCCTGCGGATCGGCACCGCCCACCACAAAGGCCACAACGATTTCGCCCCATTCTGGGTCCGGTTTGCCGACCACCGAAACCTCGTGAACTGTTGGTAATTCGAGCAAAACCTCCTCTACCTCGCGCGGGTAAATATTACTGCCGCCCGAAATAATCATATCCTTGGAGCGGTCATGCAAAGTCACAAAACCATCCGCATCGACACAGCCCATATCGCCGGTTTTCAGCCAGCCATCGACAATGGTTTTGGCGGTGGCCTCCGGGTTTTGCCAATAGCCCCGCATCACCGGCAGGCCGCGCACGCAGATTTCGCCGATCTCGCCTACGGGCAGTTCGCGCCCCGTTTCATCCTGTATCTGCACGGACACCACACTTTGAGCCTGCCCGACACTGGCCAGCCGCGCGCGCCAGTTCGGATGGCTGCGGTCCGCCACCTGTGCGCGGTTTAGCGCGGTGATCGCCATCGGACATTCCCCCTGCCCCAGCACCTGCACGAAACGCGGCCCCATAACTTCGACCGCCTCGATGATGTCGGCCAGATACATCGGCCCGCCGGCGTAAACGATGGTGCGAATACCTGTGCCATCCTCGCCGCGTGCCTTGGCACAATCCACCAGACGGCGCACCATGGTGGGCGCAGCAAACATCGACACGCTGTCAATTTCGCGCGCCAGATCAAGGATTTCATCCCCGTCAAAGCCGCCGGAGGCTGGCACCACATGGCGCGCCGCACGGATCACATGCATGAAATTGTAAATCCCCGCCCCGTGTGACATCGGGGCTGCGTAAAGAATCGCGTCTTGCGCAAAAACATCATCCACATCGGCAAAATACGCCATGGTCATCGCCGTGATATTGCCCGCTGTAATCATCACGCCTTTGGGTTTGCCGGTGGTGCCGGAGGTATAAAACAGCCACACCACATCATCCTTGGCAAGGGGCACCGGCGCAGTTAGCGGCTTTGCCTGATACAGGCCGTCAAACCCGCAACCGGACACATGCACCTGATGGGTCACACAAGCGGGCAGATCGTCGCCAAAACCGGCATTGCTGAACAGCACCGATGCACCGGCATTTTCAAGGATAAAGGCCGCTTCTTTTATGTGCAGCTTGCCATTGATCGGCACCGCCACCGCACCCAGCATCCAGATGCCATAGAGAATTTCCAGATACTGCGGGCAATTGCCCAGAAACAGCGCCACCCGATCGCCGCGCGCAACAGAGTATTCCGCCTGCAAAAAACCGGCAATTGCCGCAGCGCGGCGGGCAAATTCCCCATAATCGGCAAGGCATTCCGCCCCCTGAAACAGCGCCGGCTTTTCGGGATGGTTTTTCGCGGTTCGCACCAGCCAGTTTGCAGGATTCATGCAGGCCTCCACAGTTGTTCAGGCAACCATATCAGGCACAAAAAAACGCGCAAGAGTTGTCCCTTGCGCGTTTGGATTGTCAGAGGCGTTTAGGCGGATTTGACCAGATTACGCAAAACGTACTGCAACACGCCGCCGTTTTCGATGTATTCGATTTCGATTTCCGTATCGATCCGGCATTTGATCTGAATTTCCTTTTGATCGCCGTTTGGATAGGTAATCACACAAGGCACATTTGAAAGCGGCTCGATTTTGCCGTCCAAACCTTTGATAGAAACGGATTCTTCACCCGTCAGACCAAGAGATTTGCGGCTGTCGCCGCCAGTGAATTCAAACGGGATCACCCCCATGCCCACCAGATTGGAGCGGTGGATACGCTCGAAACTCTCCGCGATCACCGCTTTGACGCCCAGCAGGGCCGTGCCCTTGGCAGCCCAGTCACGGCTGGAACCGGCACCGTATTGCTCCCCACCAAAGATCACCAGCGGCACGCCGGCCTCCTGATAGGCCATGGCCGCATCAAAGATAGAGGTCTGCTCACCATCCGGCCCTTTGGTATAGCCGCCTTCAACCCCATCCAACATTTCGTTTTTGATCCGGATATTGGCAAAAGTGCCGCGCATCATAACCTCGTGGTTCCCGCGCCGTGACCCATAAGAGTTGAATTCCCGCACCGGCACCTGACGGCTGGTCAGATATTGCCCCGCCGGTGTGGATTCAGCAAAGGACCCCGCCGGTGAAATATGGTCGGTGGTGATCATATCCCCCAGCACCGCCAGAACACGGGCGTTTTCGATGTTGCTGATTTTGCCCGGTTCTTTGGACATGCCCTGAAAATACGGCGGGTTCTGGATATAGGTCGATGTGGGTGGCCAGTCGTAAACCTCGCTGTCGGTGGTTTCCACCGCCTGCCATTTTTCGTCGCCCTTGAACACATCGGCA
>JALWOO010000664.1 GCA_027083485.1 Amylibacter sp.
GTCAACAAGGCGTTTCAGGCTGTCGAATCGAGGGCGATACGGGCTGCTGGCCACCCAGCGAAGGCTATGGGCAACCAGACGGTACTGTAATTCCGCCGGTGCGGCGCGCAACGGTGCGATTTGCAGGCGGACGGACCCGCTCTCGCGGGGCTGCGTGATCTCATGGGCAAGGGTTTGGGTCGCGATTTCCAATGCTTGGCGGGCCGATTGCAACCGTTCTGCGGTTTGGGCCAGAACATCAATGCCCAATCCGAGTTCTTCCAATCCTGCTTGTGCCTGACGAAACCGGACGCGGGTAAAACGCCGGTCATCGTTGCTTGGATCCTCGGCCCAGATCAGGCCCTCGGCCTGCAACAAGCCTCGCAAGTTGTGGCGCCCAAGCGACAGCAAAGGGCGCATCCAGACAATGTTATCGGCGCGCTGGATCGGGTGGATGGCGGCCAGTCCATCGACGCCACTACCCCGCGCCAGTCGCATCAAAAAGGTTTCTGCCTGATCATCCTTGGTATGGCCGGTCAACACCGTTTCAATGCCGCGCTGTTGTGCCCAGCGGGAAATCAGGGCCTTGCGTGCGTTGCGGGCCGCATTCTGTAAATTGCCGTCGCCGTCCCAATCCTGCCAGTGCAAAATGTCATGTGCCAATCCCATTTCCCGACACAGTCGCGCGACCGAATCCGCTTCATCGCCCGCTTCCGCGCGCAGTCCGTGGTTGACGGTGACTACGGCGATTGCCCGCTTGGTTTCATGCGCCCATGCCGCGCTCAAAACCAGTAACGCCAGGGAATCGCTGCCGCCGGATACCGCAATGCCGATTGCGCCATCCGGACAGTGGTGCATTGCGGTATGAAAGTTTTGAAACAAAGCGTCGCGGGTCAATTGCACCCGAGTCCGCTGTATTCCATATTTGCCTGCGGCACGATTTGCGCCGCCGGATAGCGCACTGGCACTTCTGACAGCATCAAGCAGGCTTCTTCTGTTTGCCCCAGTTGGGACAGGGAAATCCCCAGCCGATAGAGCGCCTCCGGTGCTTTCACACCGGCAGGCGTGCCGCTGAAACTCTCCAGATAGCTCAGGGCGGCACTTTTCCAATCGCCGGATTTGGCCAATGCTTCGCCGCGCCAGAAATAGGCTTCACCGGTCAAAGGCCCGCCCGGAAAGGCAAGGGCAAAGCTTTCGAACAATTTTGCGGCGACGTCGTATTTTCCTGCCTCATATGCGGAAAACGCCTGATTAAAGGAGTTTTGCTCGCTGGAAGTGGCGTCACTGCCGGTGTCTTGGGGCTGCACCGGTGCTGCAGGCTGCGATTTGGGTAGTTTAATCCCACCCAGAGGGGCCGTTCTGTTCAGGGTCGTTACGTCACAGCCGGTTTCCAGTTCACACAGGCGAAACTCCAGGTCGCCAATACGGTTGGTGCCGTCTTTGACCACCTGTTCGATGTGATACTGTTGTTGCTCGACGGCTCCGGTCAGTTGGCGAACCTCTTGCTCCAGCGCATCAATACGTTGCAAGGCCGGGGCGGAACTGGGGGTGGGCAGGCCGTTGGTCCCTGTGGTGGACAATTCCCGCCGCAGCCGCTGAATTTCGCTGTACACAAACACCAGTTCCTGTCGGATATCTGCCAGCGTGCTCTCTTGTGCCAGCATGGGGGATGGCGCACCGGACAGGCCGATCGCCAGCGCTACAATCGCAAAACTGTACAGGCTCTTGTCTTTCGACTTCGCCAAATATCCCCGCCGGAGGCATCCCGCCATCACGCCAATATCCCACATGTGCAAATTATCCCTCTGCCTAGCTGTTCAATCCGCCTGTAACGACCGTAACCGCGCGCCGGTTTTTGGCCCAACATGCTTCTTGCGAACAAATTTCAATCGGACGTTCCTTTCCATAGGTAACGGTGCGAATACGGTTGTCGGCTACGCCTCGGCTCACCAGGTAGTTTTGCACAGCACTTGCGCGGCGCGCCCCAAGGGCCAGGTTGTACTCACGGGTACCCTGTTCATCCGCATGGCCTTCGACCGTGATGGTTTTGTCGGTGTATTGTAACAACCAGTTGGCCTGCCCATTAAGGGTTTTGGTTGCTTCTGCGGTCAGGGTGCTTTCGTTGACAGGAAACAACACCCGATCGCCAACGGTTTGTTCGAAATAGGCAACAGAAGCCGGATCAGAAGCCATTCCATTGGCCCCGCCGGTGCCAAATCCATTCGGGTCTGTGGTGGAGTTAGGGGGGGTGGCACAGGCGGTCAGTGCCACCAAGCTTGCCAAAATAATACTTGCGGTTCTAAAATTCATTTTGCTCGTCCTCTTGATTGCGGTTTTCCGCATCCGTTTATGTTATCAGGTTTTCCATGTCTTGGAAATCACCAGTCTGTGTTACTCTAACAGGCGCGACCATGCCGGATCAGAGGCAAATGTGGGCGTCTTGATTTTGCGCAAATTTTGGCCGGTTACATCGACAGTATAGAGCGAAGGTGCACCATTTTCCCCCGGCGTTTCGCGGAAAAACATGATAACGCGACCATTCGGGGACCAGGTCGGCCCTTCATCCAGGAACGACCCCGCCAGCAATTTTTCCTGTGACCCGTCTACACGCATCACGCCAATGTGGAAACGGCCTTTGTAAATCTTGGTAAAGGCGATCATGTCGCCGCGCGGGGACCAAACCGGCGTGCCATAGCTGCCTTTGCCAAAGCTGATACGCTTGGCGGTGCCGCCATTGGCGCTCATCAGATAGATTTGCTGGCCGCCACCACGATCGGATTCAAACACGATCTGGCTGCCGTCCGGTGAATAGCTGGGGGCCGTTTCAATAGCCGGGGTATCTGTCAGGCGGGTTCGTGTGCCGCGTGCGACATCCACACGGTAAATATCTGTATTGCCCCGATTGGTCAGGGACATCACGACCTGACGCCCATCCGGTGAAAAACGCGGTGCAAAGGTCATGCCGGGCGCACTATCCAACACGCGGCGAGACAAGGTATCCACATTCATCAGGAACACACGCGGTTCACCGGTTTCATAGCTGGTGTAAATGATTTCCCGCGCATTCGGTGAAAAACGGGGGGCCAGCACAATGTCGTTGGAATCGGTCAGATAGCGCACGTTTGCCCCGTCATAATCCATCACCGCCAGCCGTTTTTTACGGGCATTTTTTGGTCCGCTTTCGGCAATATAGACAACCCGGCTATCAAAATATCCGCTGGGTTCACCGGTCAGGCGCACATAAACCGCATCGGCCACCTTATGCGACATGCGCCGCCAGCTGTTGGTGGAGGCCACAAATTGCAACCCTTTACCAAGCGGGGCTTGCGCAAATACATCAAACAGGCGGAACTTGACCACCATGCGATTGTCCGATGTGACGCTGACCGCACCGGTAATCAGGGCTTGCGCGTTGATCGCCTTCCATTCTGAAAACTGCACCGGCGCGTTGAAGTTGCTGATCTTGGCAATATGGGCCGCTTGCGGGATTTCGCGAAACAGGCCGGAGCCTACCAGATCGGCGACGATCACCTGCGTGAGCTTGGTTGCGAATTCCTGTGCAGCCGGATTTTCGGCAACAAACTGGGGAATGGCAATCGGCATTGGTTCAATGATGCCCTGCGTAATTTCAATCCGGAGCGGTTTGTTCTGGGCCTGTGCCAAACCGGCAAGCGCAAGAGCCGCCAGCCAGACCAATGCCAGTGTTTTTGCAAATTTTATCATTTTACCACCATTGTTTTGGGGTTGAAGACGACTTCGAGCTGTCGCCACTGCTCGTATTTATCCGCCGGCAGCGCATAGGGGGCGCAACGGATCAATGCCCGTCGTCCTGCCTCGAATGCCTGACGTACTGTGCCTTGCGGGGTGCCGGGGGGATCAATCAAACGCGGGTTCCCCGCCAATGATCCGTCACGCTTCAGTTCCACCGATAGTACCACAACCAAATCCCCTGCATCCTGTACGCCAACCGGCACATTCCAGCATTGCTGCACGGCCAACACCAGACCATTTCGCTCTGATGATGTCAAAGGCGGGCCTTTGGGGGCGCTGTTCAACTGTTCCTGCGTCGCCTTGATCAAGGCATCCCGAATGGCTTCTGCCTCGGCTGCTTTGGCCTCGCGCGCCTTTTTGGCAGCGGCGGCTTTGGCAAGCTTTTCGGCCTTGGCCTTAGCTTGCTTTGCTTTCTTGGCAATGTCACGGGGGCGCCCGCGCGGGCGGCTGGATTTTGCCGGTGCCGCGGAATTCGGATCAACCTCCGGCACAGTTACGATTTCGGTGGCCGCCTGTTTCGGGGCTTTTTCGACGGCTTCGTCGACCTGTTTTGTCGCCTTGGCATCCGGTGTGGTTGCCTGTTGCACTTCTGGTGCAGTTTTTGCATCAGTAGGCGGTTTTTCAGCGGCGGTTGTGTCAATGCGTGGTGCAGGGCGGGGTTTGGGTTGAACCATCGCCGGCTGTTTGGGTTGTTGTTGCCCTGAGCGTTGTTGATCGGCAATCGGGGCATCCGGCACCACAAGCGTGGTTCCCACTGAGTCATTTGCCTGCGGTGCGATCACAGGGCTTTCAACGGTAATCTCTGGCTGTGGCTGTTCTTGCAGGCCACTGACATCAGGGGTTTGCTCGATTGTCGGGGCCGTCTGTTCATCGGGTTGTTGCAGCGGTTCCGGCGTGCTGTCCGGCGTAGGCAAAGAGGGGCTTTGTTCAGCATTGACTGCTACTTGCATTTGATCCGGTTGTTCAAAACTCGGCGTCGGGGAACGGGAACTCATGGCCTCGAATTCGGTGCTGGTCATGATAGACACTTGCGAAACCTGAATTGTTTCCGCATCGTTGTTTCGGGAAAACGGCATGCCGAAAACAGCCACCCCGATCAGGGTTGCATGGGCCACAAGCGATATTTTGGTGCCGGTCTGCAACGCGCGCCTCTAGTTTTCCTGCCCGTCGAGTTTCGGGCCACCGCCATCGGTCACCAGACCAATGTTGCGAAAACCACCAGCGTTGAGCGCGCCCATGATTTCCATTACCTGCCCATAGGAAATGCCCGCATCCGCGCGCAAGAACAGCTTGTCATCCTGTCGTTCAGCCGCAATGGCCCGCAGTTTGGGGATCAGGGTTTCGCGATCAATCGGCACCTCTTGCAACAACAACGTACCATCTGCCGTAATCACCAGCGCGAGAGGTTCTTCTTCTTCGCCCGGTAACGGCGTGGCGGCGGTTTTGGGCAGCTCGATGGGCACGCCCACCGTCATCAACGGGGCGGCGACCATGAAAATAATCAGCAATACAAGCATCACATCCACAAAAGGCGTGACGTTGATTTCGGCCATCGGTTTGCGGCCAGAACGGTTTCGCCGCCGCTTGCCCTGTCGTTCAACGGTTCCTGCGCCCATAATCGCCCCCTAGCTGTCCAGTTGGCGTGACAGAATGGTGGCGAATTCATCGGCAAAGCTGTCATAGCCCGCGATAATCCGATCCGCATCTGTCGAAAGCTTGTTGTAAAAAATTACGGCGGGAATGGCTGCGAGCAATCCCAGAGCCGTTGCGGCCAGTGCCTCGGAAATACCGGGGGCAACAACTGCCAGATTGGTGCTTTGCTGGGCAGCAATTTCCTCAAAGGCGTTTTTGATGCCCCAAACGGTCCCGAACAGCCCGACAAACGGCGCGGTGGAACCGACTGTTGCCAAAAATGTCAAACCCTGATTGAGGCGCTCGCTCTCGCGCACGATAGCCACATCCATAGAGCGGTCAATCCGCGCCTGTGCGCCGGCAATCAGGTTGCCGTCTGACCGGTGCGAACGGCGCCATTCGATCATGCCCGCTGCAAAAATGCGTTCCGAAGCCCCCTTGGGGTCCGCGCCCAGCCGTTCAAACAGCTCATCCAGCGGATCACCGGACCAAAACGCCCGATCAAACAGATCGGCGTCCCGGCGCGCAATGCGGAAGTTGATGAATTTCTGAATGATAATGCCCCATGACCACACGGAGGCAAAAATCAGCAGCACCATCACGATTTTGACGGTCAGCGTTGCGCGCAAGAACAACGCGAGCATAGAGAAATCAACGGCCTGCGCCGCTGCGAGTGTTTCTGTTTCCATAGTTCCGCTCTTTAGCCAGACGTCCCCGTTTGCCGGTGACATTTTTTGTTACTCTTACAATAGGCACTTTTGCAGAAAAAACCAGAGCAGAGGCGGATTGCACGGATTAGCCCTCGAAAGGTGCCATTTTTGCGCGAAAATCTGCCGGAAGCCGCACAGGGCGACCGGCGGTTGTCATGCAGATAACCGTGACTTTGGAGGAGAAAAGCCTTTCCTCGCCGCGATAAACATCTTGCAGGAACAACATCTTTGCCGAGGTCAAATGTTGCACTGTTGTAGCAATTGTCAACTCGTCATCCAGCACCGCAGGCCGGTGATAGGTGGCGTCCACCTTGTAAACCGCAAAAACCAGCCCGTCTTCTTTCATCTGGCGCTGGGAAATACCGGCCTCGCGCACCATGGTACTGCGGGCGCGTTCGATGAATTTCAGGTAATTGGCGTAATAGACAATCCCCGCCATGTCGGTATCTTCATAGAAAACGCGGATTTTCAGGGTGTGTTTCATGTTTCCAGATCCTCAAGCAGCATTCCGGCCCGCGCCGCCAGCCGCAAAGCGTGGCTGGAATCATCGGCTGCTACCGGCATCATATCCGCGTAGGCTGCGCGCACAATAGCGGCGAATTCCGGCTTGACGATGCAAATGCCGTTTTCCTTGATCACGGCGGTGGGCGAGGTTTTTTCAAACGCCTTGTCCCCCCACAAAACCAGCGCCTGCAAGGTTTCGGTCGTGGCCAGCGTTTGAATGGACATTTGCGCCAGCGCATCATCCATGCGCAGCAAAACCACACAGAGCTGAATGCCGCCGTCATCATCAAAAGCAAAGCGGCGATACTGGTTAGCGCCGGATTTCTGCAAGGCGTTGATCGTGTCGTCAAACCCCGGAAACAGCTTTTCCAGATTGGGGACGGATTTCAATTCGTCCCAGTTGCTGCAGAAAAACCACATGAAATTCGCGCCAAGCTCCGGATCGGTTTCCGCGATCTTGCTGCCGGTAATGCCAACGGTCTGGGCGATGCCATCCTTGAGGTGGGTCAGGCTGTCGTCATCCACGCCAAACACCACCGGCACAACAGGTCGCCCCCAGCGGGCAAAACGATAGCCCTCGGGGCCGGTGAACAGGCGGGTGATTTCGGTGGCGTCAAAAGGCATGGTCTGGACTCGGCATTGGGTGGATTTCCTGCGGGTATACCGGCATTGGGCTGGTTTGCGAATAGCAAAACGACGCGGTTAATCTTCGAACAAATCGATCTGGCCGGCGGGCATTGGAGCCGCCATTCCCAAATGCCGCCAGGCCTTTTCCCCCAAAACCCTGCCGCGTGGTGTGCGTTGGATCAGGCCTTGTTGCAGCAAATACGGCTCGATCACTTCCTCCACCGCATCGCGGGCTTCGGACAGGGCGGCGCACATGGTCTCGATGCCTACCGGCCCACCGTTGAAGTTTTCCGCCGCCATACGCAGATAGCGCCGGTCGGCCCCGTCAAGGCCCAGATCATCCACGCCAAGGCGGGTCAGCGAGGCATCGGCCAATTCGCGGCTGACCTTGCCGTTGCCTTCGACAATGGCGAAATCCACCACGCGGCGCAGCAACCGGCCGGCAATGCGCGGGGTGCCGCGTGCGCGCCGTGCAATCTCAAGCGCCCCGTCCGGCGTGGCATCAACCCCGAGCAACCGCGCACCGCGTTCAACGATGTGGGTCAATTCGGGCACCGTATAAAATTCCAGCCGCGTCGGAATCCCGAAGCGATCGCGCAGGGGTGTGGTCAGCAGGCCAAGGCGGGTTGTCGCCCCGACCAGCGTAAAGGGCTGCAAATCAATCCGCACCGTGCGCGCGGCGGGGCCTTCGCCGATTACAAGGTCCAGTTCGAAGTCTTCCATTGCCGGATAGAGGACCTCCTCTACTGCCGGATTAAGCCGGTGGATTTCGTCGATGAACAGCACATCCCGCTCATCCAGATTGGTCAGAATCGCCGCCAGATCACCGGCCTTGGCCAGAACCGGCCCGCTGGTCATGCGGAAATTCACCCCCAATTCGCGGCTCATGATCTGGGCCAGCGTGGTTTTTCCCAAACCGGGAGGGCCGTAAAACAGTGCATGGTCCATGGCCTGACCACGGATTTTGGCGCTTTCGATAAAGACTTTCAGATTGGCGCGGGCCTCTGCCTGACCGACAAATTCATCCAGCGTCTGCGGACGCAAGGCGCGGTCGATGTCTTCGGGGCGGGCGTCCGGGCGCAGGGTCGGGTCGGGTTCGTTCATGCTCTATCCCTTCGGGGCCAGCAGACGCAGGGCGGCTTTGATCAGCGCGCCACTGTCAAGATCCGGAGCGGTGCCGCTGGCCTCTGCCACGGCGGTTGCCGCATCGCTGTGACCATAGCCAAGGTTGACCAGTGCGGAAAGCGCATCGGCCTGCGCGGCGGCGGACAGGTTAGGGGGGGGCGTCTTGCGGGTGGCCGGTTCAACAGCGGGCGCGGCAATAGGCGTTTCTATGACCATATCCTGATCCGCCTGTGCCTGCTCCGCGCCAGCGGCCCCCATGGCAATAATCTTGGCGGCCTTGTCCTTCAGTTCCACCACAATGCGCTGGGCCAGTTTCGGACCAACGCCCGGCGCGGCCTTGATTGCGGCGATATCGCCAAGGGTGATGGCGCGTGATACGCCGTCAGTGCCGAGCGTGCCGGCAATTGCCAGCGCCACCTTGGCCCCGACCCCCTGAACCGAGGTCAGCAGCTTGTGCCATTCCTTTTCCGCCAGCGTCAGAAAGCCGAACAGTTGCAGATTGTCCTCGCGCACCAGCATATCCGTATAAAGCGCCACCACGCCGCCGCGCGGGGGCAGGGCCGACAGGGTGCGCTCAGAGCAATACACGAGATAGCCAACCCCCTGCACATCCACCAGCACATGGGTGTTGTCGCGGTAATCCACGCGGCCTGTTATTTTACCGATCATTTTGCCCCTCCTGCGCGGGCAATCGCCGCGTCCAGACGTCCGGAAAACTGTGCGTGATGCGCATGGCACAAGGCAATCGCCAAGGCGTCCGCCGCATCCGGCCCTGTGGGCACCACACCGGGTAATTGCAAGCGTACCATATGTTCCACCTGTCGTTTATCCGCATGGCCGACACCGACCACAACCTTTTTTACTGTGTTGGGCGCGTATTCGGCGACCTCAAGCCCGGCCTGCGCCGGTACCAGCAGGCAAATGCCGCGGGCCTGCCCGAGCTTCAGTGTGCCGACCCCGTCCTTGTTGACAAAGGTCTTTTCCACGGCAGAGGTGTCGGGCCGGTGTTGGCGGATCACCTGTTCAAGCTGCACATGCAGGCTCAGCAATCTTTGCGCCAGATCGGCACCGGTGGATTTGCAGACGCCATTGGCCACATGGGTCAGCTTTGAACCTGCCACATCCACAATTCCCCATCCCAGATTTCGCAATCCCGGATCAATTCCGATAACACGCATGTTGCCTCTGCCTTGTTGTTTCATCAGCCGTAGCACGAAACGAGAACATAGGCCAAGGGCTGTTAACCATCTGTGCGAATTTATCGGCAATCTGTGGCTTTGTGATTCGAAATGGTGGCCGGAATCGGAATGCAGGGGGGCGCGCACCGGCAGCCAAAAGGAAAAAGACAGAAAATACCAATAAAATAACGGCATATTTTCGCCATAATTGGCCGCAAAAGAGCCGTTTGCGAAGTGAAATATCCTGATTGCGACGCTTTTGGGCCGCTATGCAAAACGGGCATTTCAGGCATGCAATAATCGCGTTTGTAGCGGGGGTGCTTCCCTCCTACATGCTCGTCCAGACGCAAGGCAATTCCGCCAAAGACGCGCATTTTACAAGGATCAAGATCATGGCCCTGGCTACTTTCACCCGCCCGGCTCCTTTTGGGGCCATCGCAACTCATGCAGTTGTAAACCGCTTTGAAGCCGTTCTGAACGCAATTATCGCGTGGAACAAAACCCGTAAAACACAAAAAGCCCTGATGGCGCTTTCCAACCGTCAACTGGAAGACATCGGTCTGACACGCGGCGATATCGTGGCAATGTCATTTCGTTAAAACGAACGGCTATTGCAGCAATAGGCAAACGCTTTCTTCTCCCGCAAGTGTAAGCACGTAACCCTCTGGAATAATGTTCCAGAGGGTTTTTTATTGGAGTTTTCTAATCATAAAACGGCGTCATCTGCGCCACGATCACCGAATTTTCATCCAGCGCCCGTTGCATTAGGGCGCGCTCTTCGTCGCTGATGTCGTGGCCTTCGGCCTGCCGTTCTTCCAGCGTGCCGTATCCGGTGACATCCAGCGGGGCCAGCTCGGCCTGTTTCAGGATCGCTACGGTTTCGCGCACGGCCTCTGCTTCGTCCACGCCGGAAGCATAGACCATCAGCGCACCGCCGGTTGCCTTTTTGGGCAGGCCGTCACCTTTGGAGCGTCCCACCTGCACCAGCAGAGTGTAGACTTGCTGGGGGCGTTTGGTTTTCTTTTCATTGGCCATGGGTGGCTCCATTGGGTCGGTGCTGATCTAAGTTTGGCTATAAGGATTTCGGATCCGGTTCAAGGTGACATTTTCATATGTATGCATATGCACCAAACGGGCATCGAGTATGCCGGATTGTCGGGCAGAAACCCGTGACTTTGTAAAAACCGCTCTATCTGCTATACAGTCAAAAGCCCCAATTCACCCATTCATGGAGGCACTCATGGAATTCCTTGGCTTGTCCGCGCTGGACCTGGCGCGGATGCAATTCTCGTTTACAATTGGCGTTCACATACTATTTCCCGCATTTACGATCGGGCTTGCCAGTTATCTGGCGGTTCTGGAACTGCTCTGGCTAGTGACGGGGCGTGATGTTTTTATCCAGCTGTTTAAATACTGGATCAAAATTTTCGCGGTGATTTTCGCCATGGGCGTGGTGTCAGGGATTGTTATGTCCTATGAATTCGGCACCAACTGGGCGGTATTTGCCGATAAGACGGGGCCGATACTGGGGCCTTTGCTGGCCTATGAGGTCATGTCCGCGTTTTTTCTGGAGGCCGGCTTTCTGGGAATTATGTTGTTCGGGCTGGATCGCGTCGGCAAAAAGCTGCATTTTGCGGCGACGTCGATGGTGGCGATCGGGACGTTCTTTTCCGCTTTCTGGATTACATCGGCCAATAGCTGGATGCAGACGCCGGTTGGTTACAGCATAAACGACGTGGGGCAGTTTGTGCCTGAGGACTGGTTGCAAATCGTTTTCAACCCCTCATTTCCCTATCGTATGTTGCATATGCTGTTGGCTGCCTATCTGACCACGGCTTTTGTGGTGGGGGCTGTGGGCGCATGGCATCTGCTGCGGGATAAATCCAATGGCGGTGCGCGGATGATGTTTTCCATGGCAATGTGGATGGCTGCGGTGGTTGCACCTGTGCAGATCATGGTCGGGGATGCGCATGGTTTAAACACGCTTGAACACCAGCCTGCAAAAATTGCGGCAATGGAGGGTCACTTTGAAACCCACAAAGGCGCGCCTTTGATCCTGTTCGGTATTCCGGACATGGAAGCAGAGAAAACCAGATATGCAATCGAGGTTCCCAAGCTGGGATCGATTATTCTGACCCATTCGCTTGATGGTGAATTAAAGGGCCTGAAGGAATTCCCCAAAGAGGACAGACCTAATGCACTGGTTCTGTTTTGGGCGTTCCGTGTGATGGTGGCGCTGGGCACTGCGATGGCGCTTGTGGGGCTGGTCAGCCTTTGGTTGCGCTGGCGCGGGAAACTGTATGACACCCGTTTGTTCCATTGGGCAGCACTGGCGATGGGACCGGCCGGTTTTATCGCGGTTATTGCCGGTTGGACGGTGACAGAGGTCGGGCGCCAACCGTTCACGGTGTACGGCCTGTTGCGGACAGTCGATTCGATTTCGCCGGTCGAGGCACCGGCCATTGCAACAACGCTTGCGACATTTGCCGTGGTCTATTTTTCGGTGTTCGGATTTGGCGTTTTTTACGTGCTTCGCATGATGGCCAAACCTCCGGCCGATCAACAGCCACCGATAGATATCCGGCCGACTATTGCCGTGGATAGCCTGATTGCCGCAACTTCAGGAAAGGGAAATTCCAATGTTTGATGCGATTGATTTACCCACCATCTGGGCGGGGCTTTTGGCGGTCACCGTGCTGATCTATGTCCTGTTGGACGGCTTTGATCTGGGCATCGGAATTTTGTACCCGTTTCTGGACAAGGATAAGGAACGGGGCACAGCCATGAATACCGTGGCACCGGTTTGGGATGGCAATGAAACCTGGCTGGTGCTGGGCGGTGGCGGGTTGATGGCTGCTTTTCCGATGGCTTACGGAATTGTCATGTCGGCCCTGTATATGCCGATACTGGCCATGTTGATCGGGCTGGTTTTTCGCGGGGTATCATTTGAATTCCGCTGGCGCCATCCCAGCCACGAAGGCATATGGGACGTCGGTTTTTTTGCCGGATCCGTCATTGCGACCTTTTCCCAAGGCATCGTGCTAGGGGCGTTTGTGCAAGGGATCAACGTTGAAGACCGCGCCTATGCGGGCGGCTGGTTTGACTGGCTGACGCCGTTTAGCCTGTTCACCGGCGCTTCACTGGTTGTGGGCTATGCGTTTTTGGGGGCGATGTGGCTGATTATGAAAACCGATGGCGGGTTGCGTGACAGGCTTTATAGGATGGCGCTGCCCCTGATGTTGGCGGTATTTGCAAGCACGGCTGTGACAAGCCTGTGGACACCGTTGTTATCGCCGCAGATTTTTGACCGTTGGTTCACCTTGCCCAATGCCTTGTTCCTGCTTCCGGTTCCGGTGATTGCGGCGTTTCTGGCGTGGCGGCTGTTTGTCAATTTGAAACGGCGCAATGATAACAAACCGTTCTTTCTGGCATTAGGGCTGTTTGTGCTGTCCTATGGTGGCCTCGGGATCAGTATTTACCCCTATGTTGTCCCGCGTGCAATTACGGTTGCACAGGCGGCATCACCGAATGAAAGCCTTGCCTTCATGTTGCTGGGGGCGGTGGTCTTTTTGCCGCTGATCCTTGCGTATACCGGCTATTCCTACTGGATTTTTCGGGGCAAGGTCAAAGAGGGCGAGGGGTATCACTAATGGAAAACCCGCTTTACAAAAAATGGTTGTGGTTTGTCGGTTTGTGGCTGGCAGGGTTTTTGACCCTGACAGTCGTAGGTTATGGCATCCGCATGGCGTTGGGGCTTTAGCAGCCCCAACTTAAAGGATGCGTTTAGTCGCGCAGCAATTCGTTGATAGATGTCTTGGAGCGCGTCTTTGCGTCCACCTTTTTCACGATCACGGCGCAATACAGATGCACGCCGTTTTTGCTTGGCATGGAACCGGCCACCACGACAGAGCCGGCGGGCACTTCGCCGTACATGACTTCGCCGGTTTCACGGTCCAGAATTTTGGTGGACTGGCCAATGAAAACGCCCATGCCCAGAACCGAGCCTTCGCGCACGATGCAGCCCTCGACGACCTCGGAACGCGCGCCGATAAAGCAGTTGTCCTCGATGATGGTCGGGCCGGCCTGCATGGGTTCCAGCACGCCGCCAATACCGACACCGCCGGACAGATGCACGTTTTTGCCAATCTGGGCGCAGGACCCGACTGTGGCCCATGTGTCAACCATGGTGCCGCTGTCCACATAGGCCCCGATATTCACGAATGACGGCATCAACACCACGCCCGGCGCGATATAGGCGGATTTGCGCACAACGCAGTTCGGCACGGCGCGGAAACCGGCATCGCGCCATTGGTTGTCGCCCCAGCCCTTGAATTTGCTGTCGACCTTGTCCCACCAGCCGCCAGCCTGCGGGCCGCCGTCCTGTTGTTCCATGTCCTTGATGCGAAAGCCCAGCAGTACTGCCTTTTTGGCCCACTGGTTTACATGCCATTCGCCATTGTCGCGTGGTTCTGCCACCCGCAGCTTGCCGCTGTCCAACGCGTTCAGCGTATCCTCGATTGCTTCACGAACCTCGCCGGTGGTGGCGGGGCTGATGGTATCGCGGGCTTCCCACGCTGCTTCGATGGTGGTTTCGAGTTGGGCGTTAGACATGGGGGTTCTCCAAAACTTGAACAGACATTGTTTGACCGATGCTATACTGATAACAGTTCACATTCGCAACGCGACATTCAGACTAGAGGTTTTCCAATGATGCGCAGTCAAAAAACATTTCCTAATGCAAAAACCGATATTCAGAAGGTCAAAGGCGTGCCCGATACGCCGCAAACGCGTTCACCGGTGTACCGTTTGGCCTTTGCCGATAATGATTTTCTGTGTTCGGACGAATTGCGCCCCATGCGGATGCAGCTGGAAATGCTGAAACCCGAAATGGTTCTGGCCGAAGCCGGTATCGAAAGCACGGTTGTGCTGTTCGGGGGTGCCCGTATTCCGGAACCGGCCAAGAAGGAAACTGCGCGGACCAAAACACTGGCGGATTTGTCGAAATACTATGACGAGGCCCGCGAATTTGCGCGGTTGCTGACCATCAAAAGCATGAAAAACGGCGGCAAGGATAATGTGGTTGTGACCGGCGGCGGGCCGGGTGTGATGGAGGCCGGCAATCGTGGTGCACTGGATGCGGGCGGGCATTCGATTGCGTTGAACATCGTGTTGCCCCATGAACAGGCTCCGAATGAATATTGTTCGCCTGAATTGTGTTTCAACTTTCACTATTTCGCCACGCGGAAAATCCATTTTCTGATGCGGGCCAAGGCGGTTACCGTCTTTCCGGGCGGCTTTGGCACCATGGATGAATTTTTTGAAAC
>JALWOO010000665.1 GCA_027083485.1 Amylibacter sp.
GCCTTGTAGGTGGTGATCACCGGAATATCGCGGGTTTCGCTCAACTCCAGAATGGCGGCACCGGCACCGTGCAGCACCGCGCCGATACCGGCCAGAATGATCGGGCGCTCGGCCTTTTGCAGGCGTTCAACCGCATGGGCCAGCGCCGGACCATCGGCCAGAACCGGGCGCTCAACGATCGGGGCGGGGCTGGCCAGCACGGGCGCGATGCTCAGCGCCAGTGAATCCGGCAAATCAATATGCACGGGGCCGGGGGGATCGGCTTTGGCAATCGCCAGCGCCTTGGCCACCACCTGCGCGGCGGTGCCCTCTGCCACCTGAAACCGCGCCTTGGTGATCGGGGCGAGCAGGGCGGATTGATCCATCACCTGATGGGTGAAACCCTCGGCCTGTGCCGGCGCGATGCAACCTGATAGCACGATCAAGGGCACCTGTTCCTGAAAGGCATTGGCGATCGAATTCACCCCGTTTGCCAATCCGGGGCCAATGGTGGTCAGCAAAATACCCGGCGCACCCGTGGCTTGCCAGCTGCCTTCGGCCATGAAACCGGCGGCGTTTTCGTGTTTGCACAGGGTGAATTCAACGCCCGCGTTTTGTAGCGCATCCAGCAATACCAGAACTTCGCCGCCCGGCATGCCGAAGGCGTGCTTGCATCCGGCATCGGCCAGCCCGTTTGCGATGGCCTCTGCGGCTGTGGTGTGATCGGTCATTTCGGTAGATATCCCCCGCGTGTCTGTGGTGTCTTGATGCCCAGAACCCGCCCCGCAATCAGGTTGCGCAGCATCTGGCCGGTGCCCCCGCCAATGGTGAACATACGCGCATCGCGCACCATGCGTTCCAGCGGCAAATTGCGCGAATACCCCGCTGCCCCATGCAGTTGCAGCGCGTCATTGCTGACCTTCACGGCGGTTTCCGAGGCCAGCAATTTCGCCTGTGCCGCCATCAGCGGATCGGGAAAGCCGGTGCCGGTGGTCTGCGCGCTGGCTGCGGCCCGCCACAGCATCAAGCGGGCAGATTCAAGCGCCACATTCATGTCGGCCACCATCCATTGCAGCCCCTGAAATTCCGCAAGCGGGCGGCCAAACTGTTCGCGCTGATGCAGGTAATCGCAGGCGGTTTCACAGGCCCCCGCCGCCACCCCCAAGGCCACCGTCCCCGCGCCGACCCGCTGGCCGTTATAGGCATTCATCAGGCCGGCAAAACCGCGCTTCAGCCCTTCGGGCGGGATCACGGCCATGGCGGCGTCGATTTCCAGATCCTGAAAAATCACCTCGGTTTCCGGAATACCGCGCAGCCCCATGGCCGGTTCGCGCCGTCCGATGATCAACCCCTCGTCCTCGCCGCGCACCGCGATAAAGCCGCCAATGCCAAGGCGTTCGCCGTTTTCCTCCACCTGCGCAAAGATCAGATGCGCTTGGGAGATACCGCCGCCGGTGATCCAGTGTTTGGTGCCGTTCAGGATATACTTGTCACCCTTCTTGACGGCGGTGGTGGTCATATCGGTAGCAGCGGAACCGGACCCCGGTTCGGTAATGCAAATCGCCGGTTTGTCGCCCGCCAGCACCAGCGGTGCCACACGGGCGATCTGTTCGGGCGATCCATAGGCACAAATCGCGCCAATCGCCCCCATATTGCCCTCGACCACGATCCGGCCGGTAACGCCGCAGGTCTTGGCCATTTCCTCGACCACCAGCACCGCATCCAGATAGGAACAGCCCTGACCGCCGTGTTCGCGCGGGATGCACATGCCCATGAAACCGGCCTCGGTCAGCAGCTTCACGTTGTCCCAGGGGTATTCTTCGCTGCGATCCACCTCGGCGGCGCGCGCCTTGACGGCCCCTTGGGCAATCTGGCGGGCGGTGTCGCGGATTTGTTTTTGTTCCGGTGACAGGTTAAACATGTCTAAGCCTCCTTAGGGGCGGTATCGCCCAGCAGTTCATTCAGAATAGCATCGGTATCGGCCCCGCAAACCGGCGGCGCGTGGCGATAGGTGACGGGCGTTTCGCTGAATTTGATCGGGTTGCCGATCAGCTCCACCTGACCCGATGCCGCCAGCGGGTGATCCATGGTGATTTTCATGTCCCGCGCCGCCACCTGATCGCTGGCAAAGACCTCGGCCACGGTGTTGATCTCGCCGCCGGGCACCTTGGCGGCTTCCATGGCGGCGACCAGCGGGGCCTTTTGCAGCTGTTTCAGGCGGTGTTCCAGAATGGCAATCAGCCCGACCCGGTTTTGCAATCGCGCCGAATTGGTGGTGTATTTCGGATCCTGCGCCAGTTCGGGCATGTCGATCAGCGCGGCAAAACGGGCGAATTGCGCGTCATTGCCGGCGGCGACGATGATATGCCCGTCAGCGGTTTCAAACACCTGATAGGGCACGATATTGGGGTGCTGGTTACCGCGCCGTTGCGGTTCATCGCCCGAGGTCAGGTAATTCACGCCCTCGTTGATCAGCCAGCTGATGGTGCTGTCGGTCAGGGCAATGTCGATGTGCTGGCCCTGTCCGGTTTGATCCCGATGGCGCAGGGCGGCCAGAATGGCGTTGCTGGCGTACATGCCGCACATCACATCCGCAATGCCGACTCCGACCTTGGTCGGCTCCCCCTCCGGCGCGCCGGTCAGCGCCATGATCCCCGCATAGGCCTGCGCCAGCAGATCATAGCCCGGTTTATCCGCATTGGGACCGGTCTGGCCGAAACCGGAAATCGAGCAATAAACCAGATCCGGTTTCACCGCGCGCAGGCTGGCGTAATCCAGCCGGTATTTCTCCAGCCCGCCAACCTTGAAATTCTGGATCACCACATCGCATTTGGCCGCCAGTCGGCGCAGGGTTTCGGCCCCGCCCGGGTCGGCCATATCCACCGCAATCGAGCGCTTGTTGCGGTTGGTGGACATGTAATAGGCGCTCTCGCGCGTCGGGCTGCCATCGGCGGTGGTCACATAGGGCGGCCCCCAGCTGCGCGTGTCATCGCCGACAACGGGGCGTTCCACCTTGATGATTTCCGCCCCCATATCGCCAAGCAACTGCGTGCAGAACGGGCCGGCAAGGATGCGTGACATATCCAGCACGCGCAAACCGGCCAGCGGGCCGGTGGTTTTCGGATCATTTCGGGACATTAGGGGCCTTTCCTGATTCTGCGGTTGTGTTCAGGTTATTTTGTTAATAAATTAAATGCTAATGAAAAAATCTTACAACTAACATGAAAAAAACTAACAAATAATGCAAACTTCCCATCTCCGTACCCTTTTGGCCATTCGTGACACCGGCAGCTTTTCCGCCGCCGCTGATGTGGTGAACCTGAGCCACTCGGCGATTTCCATTCAGATGAAACAACTCGAAGAACAACTGGGCGCGCCCCTGTTTATCAAGGGACGCCGACCGGCGCTCCTGACCCCGCTGGGCGAGGAGGTCGCCGAAAAAGCCCAAGCCATCGTTGCGCAACTGGACGCCCTGAAGGCGCTGGGCGGGGCGGATGATGTGGCCGGTCGGGTGACGCTGGGGTTTGTGCCGACCACCTTGCAAACCCTGTTGCCGGTGGTTCTGGAACGCTTGCGGGCGGATTTTCCCGATTTGCGCGTGTCGGTGCGTTCGGGCCTGTCCCGACAGCTGGCGAAACTGGTGGCGGACGGGGATGTGGATTTTGCCTTTTTGTCCTCTCCCATAGAACACAATCCGCAGCTGCGCTTGCTTGAAATCGGGCAGGAACCGCTGATGCTGGTGACATCCAAAAAAACGCCAAAGGGGCGGGTGGTGGATTTGCTGCGCCAGAATCCCTATATCGCCTTTAGCCGCAACACATGGCTTGGCGCACAGATTGCCCGCCATCTGCTGCAAACCGGCTATCTGGGGGAACCGGATATCGAACTGGATTCCATTGATGCCATTGAACATCTGGTGGCG
>JALWOO010000666.1 GCA_027083485.1 Amylibacter sp.
GTACTACTCTGGCCTTGGCTAGGTCATGTTTGCGCAAGCGAGCCGCCCCGGTGGAATACTGTTCAGGGGAATTTGCTGTCATGTGTGGCGCGGCCGAAACGATGCGGTAACGCACCCAATGACAGAAGGAATGTCCAAGTGGCCAAAGGAACGGTTAAGTGGTTCAACGCCGACAAAGGGTATGGTTTTATCCAGCCTGCTGACGGCGGAAATGATATTTTCGTACATATTTCGCAGGTGCAGGCCTCTGGTTTGCAAAGTCTAAGTGACGATCAGGCGGTGGAATTCGACCTGATCGACGGGTTGGATGGCCGCCAGATGGCAGGCAATATCAAACTGACCTAAAGAACTTATTTCCGGCGTCGGGCAGGCGGCTTGCCCTGTTGTGCCCGGCTCAAACGGCGCGCCTTGGGGCCGCGCTTGGGTGGCTCTGTTTTCTCGGCAGATCCCAGCCCTAACTGATCCCGCATTACCTTGGCGCGGATTTCCTCCACTTCGCCCGGTTTCAGGGTTTTCAGCTGAAACGGCCCGTAGGAAACGCGAATCAAGCGGTTTACGCTCAGGCCAATGGCCTCCATGGCGCGGCGGATTTCGCGGTTTTTACCTTCGCGCAGGCCCACAGTCAGCCATGCATTCGCGCCCTGTTGGCGATCAATACTTGCGGCCATGGGCTGAAAGCGCTCACCATCCACAGTGATGCCTTTGCGCAGCGGGGCCAATGTGTCATCCGTTGGCCGCCCGTTTACCCGCACGCGATATTTGCGTACCCAGCCGGTCGAGGGCAGTTCCAGCCGCCGTTTCAATGCACCGTCATTTGTCAGCAGCAACAGCCCTTCGGAATTCAAATCCAGCCGCCCGATGGTCATCACGCGGGGCATGTCTTCGGGCAGTTCGTCAAAAATCGTGCGCCGGCCTTTTTCGTCGCTATTGGTGGATACCAGCCCGGTGGGCTTGTGATAGAGCCACATGCGCGGCTCGTCTGCCGGGCCAACGGTTTTGCCGTCAACGATAATGGTGTCTTTGTCGGAAACCTTGATCGCGGGCGTGGTCAGCAGTTGACCGTTCAACTGCACCCGCCCTTCGTCGATCATGCGTTCCACTTCGCGGCGCGAGGCCACGCCAGCGCGCGAGAGGTATTTGGCGATCCGGTCGCCTTCGGGGGGGAGTTTATCTGTCATGGGGGAGCAGTACACCCAAACGCGCGCGGGGCCAAGGCTAACTCAGGCAAACTTGACCTGTTTTAACGCGTCATTCGACAAATGCCGCCAGATCAGCAGAATAACGCCCCCCATCAAAGCAGCCCCAAGAACAAAAGGCGCGCGCAGGGCGGTCTCATACGGAAAGTAGATTTCCGTAAATTTGACCGACAAACCGGAGCCAATCAGGCCCAAAGGCATCATGCCCCAGCCGAAAAAACGGTACACGCTGTTTACCCGCCCCAAAAGCTGTTGCGGAATATGGCGTTGCCGCAGGGAAACCGTGATGGAATTCCACACCATCGAGGCAAAGCTTGCTGCGGCCAGCATCAACCAGATCGGTTTGGCATCGCTGACAACAGCAACCACCGCGATCTGGGCAAACAGTACGAGCAAAACAATCCGCAGCGCCAGCCCCGCACCAAGCAGGCGGGTCACTTTCTCTGACAGAAATCCTCCCAGTATCCCGCCGAGCGCATCGGCGGTCAGCAACAGGCCGAATTGGGCGGCCCCCATGCCGAGTATATCTTGGGTAAACAGGATCAGGCCGGTCATCATCATGTGATAGGTGGCGTTCATAATCCCCAGACAAAGCGCAAGGTTGCGCAACAATGCATTGCGCCACAAAAAGGAATACCCCTGTTTCAGTTCTGTTTGCCACGGCTGCCGCTGGCGGGAAACCGGCTTGAAATCTCCGCGAATGGCAATAATCAGGATCGCGGAAAAGCCAAAGCCCAGACAGTTGAACAGAAAGGCGAAAGGCACGGCAAGGGTGATGATCAATCCGGCCACCGGCGGCCCGATCAGCGAATTCATCAGCACTTCGATGCTCCACAACCGGCCGTTTGCCGCCTCCAGCCGGTCAGGGGAGACGATGGCAGGCAACAGCGTTTGCGCCGCATTATCGCGCAGCACTTCGGCAAACCCGATTATCAACGCCGAAAACAGCAACACCCAATAAAGCGGCGCGGTCGGGAACCCTTCGGTCACGATTATCGGCAGGGACAGCCAGATGATCAGGGCCAGAATCCCAAGGGCCAGAAACCGGAAAAAATCCATCGCCAAAACCAGCTTGCGTCGGTCAAACCTGTCGGTAATTACGCCTGCGGGCAGGGAAAACAGAAACCACGGCAGGCGCAACGCCACGGCCACCAGCGCAATCGCCACCGGATCGCGGGTCAACAAAGACGCCAGCCATGGCCAAGCCACAACCCCGATGCCATCGCCCAGATTGGCCACGGCATTTGCAAGCCACAACAGGCGATAATTTTTGCCAAGCGGTTCAGACATGTGACAGGAACTCAAGCAGTTCGATCGCCACCTTTTGCGGGTGCTCATCGACAAAGAAATGCCCGCCGGCAATTGGGCAAACGGTTATATCCGCGCAACGATCCGCCCAGGTTTTCGGCACATCGTACATCTGCCCCATGGCCCCGTTTGCGCCATACATGATCAGTGTCGGGCAATGAACCATTCGCCCCAAATCGGCGCGGTCATGTTCCAAATCAATTGTTGCTGCAGCGCGGTAATCGTTGCAAGATGCGTGTTGCATGGCCGGATCATGCCACGCGCGGCGGTAATCGGCCAGCATGTCGGGGTTGAAATCCGACAGCTTTGCTGCCCCCCAACCGAGCAGGGAGCTTTGGTAGAAATTGTCCGGATCGGCAGCAATCAGTTTTTCCGGAAAAGGTGCCGGTTGTGTCAGAAAAAACCAGTGCCAGTAGGTTTGTGCAAACGCCATGTCGGTTTTGTCATAGGCCAGCAGTGTCGGGATGATGTCCATCAGGGTCAGCGACAACAGGCAATCGTGGTCCAGCGCCAGCCGATGCGCTACCCGTGCCCCGCGATCGTGGCCGACCAGATGAAACCGCTCAAAGCCGAGTGCCGCCATCAACGCCACCTGATCCTGTGCCATGGTACGAAAGGAATAGGTGGCGGTGTCGGGGGTGGTGTCTGGCTTGAAGCTGTCACCATAGCCGCGCAGATCGGCGGCAACCACTGTGTAATGCTGTGCCAGTAGCGGGGCCACTTGCGCCCAGAGCGCCTTGCTCTGCGGATACCCGTGTAACAACAGCACCGGCGGCCCGCTGCCAGCCATGACATAGGCAATGCCGTTGATGGTATCTTTGCGAAAGTTGTCGAACATTTGCAGATCCGTTTGATTTCCCCTATCACATGCTCGGGCATTTCCGTCCCCAAGGCAATCGTAATGTTTCCTGACAGTCCCCACATGCAAATTGCTCTGCAAGAGGCGCAATCCGCCGCCGAACGGGGGGAAGTCCCCGTCGGGGCGGTGGTTGTCTCGGCGGATGGTCAGGTTCTGGCGCAGGCGGGCAACCGGACGCGGGAATTGCATGATCCGACGGCCCATGCAGAAATCCTTGCGTTGCGCGCGGCTTGCGGAGCGCTGGGCAATGAACGGCTGGCGGGGGTGGATTTATATGTGACGCTGGAGCCTTGCCCCATGTGTGCCGCCGCGATTGCCAATGCCCGCGTGGCGCGACTGTATTACGGCGCGTCTGACCCGAAATCCGGCGGGGTAGAGCAGGGGCCACGGGTCTTTTCCCATGCCCAGTGTCACCATGTGCCGGAGATCTACGAGGGTATCGGCGCGGTGCAATCGGAAGCCCTGTTAAAGGCGTTTTTTGCCACGTTGCGAAAGTAACGCATAAACCCCGCTTGCACCCTCGCGCTCGGCTT
>JALWOO010000667.1 GCA_027083485.1 Amylibacter sp.
CAGGCGCAGCTTGCACAGGCGCTAACCCAAGCAACGGAGAGGCGGGCCGGCCTTGAAGAGAAACTCGCTGCGCGCACAAAAGAAGCGGAAAACCTGCAGGCTGAACTGGCGCAGGCGCGATCCGGTATGACAGAGCAGCGCAATACCCTTGAAAGCCAGCTCAAGACGGTGCAGGCGCAGCTTGCACAGGCGCAGGCCAAAGCAACGGATTTTGAACAACAGCTGGCTGTAAGTGCCCAAAAATTACAGGGGCAGACTGAAAGAGCCAATGCTTTGCAAGAGGAATTGACCCAAGCAAAAAATGCCGCCAGCCAAGCCGCAAAAGACCACAGCCAAGGGTATCAGGAGCTGCAGCAAACCTTGCAGCGGGATTTGGCGGTTGCCCTGCGCATGCAGGCGTTGGCGCGCAGTGATCAACAAGATTTACAACAGCGTTTTGCCGCGTTACAGGCAGAAAAAGATCAGCAAGAGGCCCTGTTGGTCAAGGTCACCCAAAAGCTGGGAAGTGCTGCAAAGCACTTGCATCAATTGGCCCAACAGGAAAACATCCTCGAAACGTTACCATCTGTAGCGATTGAGGAAACGCAGGTGGAAAAACCGGCAAAGAAGAAGCAAACCAAAGCGCGTAAAAAGGGTAAAAAGAAGAGTTCTGCTAAATGACACAAGCGCCTATTGTTCCTGCTGGTTTGCTCGAGGCAGTGGATGCCACTTTGCGGTTGCTGGATGAACATTCGGCACAACACGCTTCCTTGCCTGTGACGTCGGAACCTTTGCCAAGTCTGTTGGAACAATGCCAACAGGCCTGTGCCGAAATTGCAGAGCGCGCGCCAGAACCAATTCGCACGCTCCATCATTTTGCCTGTACGGGAGGCACTGTGATGAGCAAACAGCTGTCGGTGATGCCCAATACATACGTGTTGAGTGAAGTGGACCCTCTGAGCATGATGGCGAGGGAGATGTCATTTACGCCCTCTGATTTGATACATCAATTGCGCTTGGGGATTCGGGACGTGGATGACCGCTTGCTGGTCAAGGTATTTATTGCAGGCTTGCAGGAGATTTATGACTGGGCGTGTAACCACGGGGCACGGCTGGTTTTGCGCGACCATACGCATTCACAGTTTTGTTGGGGAGACGATATTCGCAAGGGGACAAGCCTGATTGAATTGCTTCAGGACGATTTTCCGCTGCGCAGTGCTGTAACGGTGCGCCATCCGCTCGATTCCTATTTGTCTCTGGACCAGTTGAACTGGGTCAGTTTCAGCCCGCAAACATTTGAAGAATACTGCCGTCGTTATTTGGTGTTTCTTGACATGCATCAGGAGATGCCTCTGTTTAAATACGAGGATTTTGTTGCAAATCCTGAAACGGTTACGCAGGAAATCTGCGCCGCGTTGGGGTTGACGTTTGAGGCCGGGTTTCTGGACATTTCCCCATTGGTGCATCTGAGCGGAGACAGCGGACGCGCCGGAACCTGGATCTCAGCGCGCCCGCGGCGCGAAATCCCGGACCAGATTGCCCAGGAGCGCCAAAACAGCGCAAGCTACCGATTGTTGTGCCAGCGCCTTGACTATGAGCTCTGATCCAATCCGTATTTTTCCGCTTGGGAATTATGCTCACCGGCAGCCTTTGGCCTATGCACCGCTGCGGGATCTGGTGGCCGGTCGGCTGATGCTTATGGATTCCCCGCAAGCAGCCGATATTCTGTTGGTGGCCCATAGCAAGGATTTGGATAGTGAATCGGCTATTTTGGGGCGCTACCCCGATAAAAAGGTTGTGCTTTTGTCTGAGGAACCGTTTTGGGATACGGTCTGGGCGGCGGATCCTTTTACGCGCCAGCAACGATTTGCTTCAGAACAGGGGACGTTTGATTTTACGTTTCTGAACCACCACACCAGTGATATTTTTGCCTTTGAACGTATCCCCTATTTTTTACTTACCGATTACCGTTTTGGCCCGCGCTATGCGCGCCGGTTTGCCCGTAACGCCCGCAAAAGCCCGCAGGATTGGCAGGCGCATTTTTCCCGTGCCAAAATACAGGCAGCCTTTGTGGCGGAAAAACGGATGAATGAAAAATTTGCCGTGCGTTTCGAGGCGGAAGACACCTATGGCTTGTGCCGCTTTCGCTCGCAGGTGACCGAGATCCCCCAATCCGGAGAGGTTTTGCGCCTGGGTAAGGGCTGGCGCAAAGGCCCCTTGCGTCAGGAGCTGAATGATTGGCATCTGGAAAAGCTGTTGACGCTGGACGGGCAGTGCCGGTTTGTGTCTGCCTTGGAGAATACACATCAGACGACTTATTTATCCGAAAAGCTGTTTGATGCTTTTGCCGTTGGCGGCGTGCCGCTTTTTTATGCCTCAAAGGCGCATCGTTTGCAGGGGCTATTGCCGGCTGCATCCTGGTTGAATGTTTTCGGAATGACCCCGGAACAGTCCGTAACCTCGATGACGCGGTTTTGCTTTGATCAGGCATTTCATATTGCCTATCAGCAGGCACAAGAACAGCTGGCCGAATTTTTTTGCAATCCGCGTGTGATGGTACAAGAAAGAGACCGTTTACGAGGGGCGTTGCTGGCGGAATTTCGTCGAGTATAAATTAAAACGGTTCCCCTCTGCAAAACGGGTGAAGTCTTTTGGCAGATATGAATATGCTTGATAGGGGGAGGCATAAAAGTTGAGCGGAAAAACCCGGCCATATTACTCTGTTGCAACCCGGCATTGAAATGCGGGGGCTGGTTTTAGGCGGGAAAAAAAGTTTGGAAATTCCGGTTTTGGCATTCTACAGAAAATGCCGGGGTTTCTATGAACTGTAATTTTTTTCACTTCATTTTCTTATCTATTCCCCGTATGTCATTTGACAATGTAATTACTCATAGACACAGGTATCATGACCAAACGCGCTCTTATTACTGGCATCACTGGCCAGGACGGTTCTTATCTCGCTGAATTCCTTCTTGAAAAAGGCTATGAAGTCCACGGTATTAAACGCCGCGGCTCCACATTGAATACCCAGCGGGTTGACCACATTTATCAGGATCCGCATGTCGATAAGCAGAAATTTATTTTGCATTATGGCGATCTGACAGATTCGTCCAACCTGACCCGGATCATCAAGGAAATTCAGCCGGACGAGGTGTATAATCTTGGTGCCCAGTCCCATGTGGCGGTGAGCTTTGAATCGCCGGAATATACCGCTGATGTGGATGGTATGGGCACATTGCGCCTGCTGGAAGCGATCCGTTTGCTGGGTCTGGAAGAAAAAAGCCGGTTTTATCAGGCGTCCACGTCTGAACTCTTTGGTCTGGTGCAGGAAACCCCGCAGCGTGAGACCACTCCGTTTTATCCGCGCAGCCCCTATGCGGTGGCCAAGCTGTATTCCTACTGGATCACAGTGAATTACCGCGAGGCCTATGGCATGTATGCCTGCAACGGCATTCTGTTCAACCACGAGAGCCCGCGGCGCGGTGAAACCTTTGTGACCCGTAAAATCACCCGTGGTCTGGCCAATATCGCCCTTGGCATGGAAGATTGCCTTTATATGGGCAACATCGATTCCCTGCGCGATTGGGGCCATGCCAAGGATTATGTGCGCATGCAGTGGTTGATGCTGCAACAGGATCAGGCCGAAGATTTCGTGATCGCGACCGGCGTACAATATTCGGTACGCGATTTCATTACCTGGTCGGCAGCCGAATTGGGCATTACCCTGGAATTCTCGGGCGAAGGCGTTGATGAAATCGCAACCGTTGCCGCCATTGAGGGCGACATGGCACCGGCCCTGTCTGTTGGCGATGTGATCATGCGCATTGATACACGCTATTTCCGTCCGGCAGAGGTGGAAACCCTGTTGGGAGATCCGAGCAATGCCAAAGAAAAGCTGGGGTGGACACCGGAAATCACCGTGCAGGAAATGTGTGCGGAAATGGTGCGTGAAGATTATAAAACCTCCCGCCGTCATGCCTTGCTGAAAGAACACGGTATGGAAGTGCCTGTATCCTTAGAAGACTGATTTCAAGGCGGAATGGAGTGGGAAATGACGGTTAATATTCTTGTCCTTGGTTTCAGCGTGACAGCAGATGAACCCGGGTTCATTAAAAGTGCACGGCAAAAACTGGGTGAGAATACGCGGTTCTCGATAAGGAAAATTGGTATCGGCGGTGTGCACCCGCTGCATTTGAAATTTCTGATTGAGCAGATATTACAGGATATCCGCCCGGATTTTGTGGTCCTTGAAATTTCCACATCTCCTTTCCGCATACTTCACAACGACCCCATGCGTCATCAAGAGGCGCTCAACTGGATTTTGTACAGATGCCAGCAACACCGGATTGGTCTGGCCTTTCTGGATTTGCCACGCAAAGATGTTGACCAGGAAGAGGACTGGGTTACCGCCATGCACCGCCAGATATGTGCAGCGCATGCGATTCAATATCATCTGGTACCCTTACGCGCAGAATTCCTGAAAGACATGGTACACCCTGATCCCGAGGGGTGCGCCTATTATGCAGATCATTTCCTGATGCTGTTGGACGAATTGGATCCGGGTTCGCAGATTGCCGGTGAATTTCCGGTGGCAACAGAATTCGGTGTATATGATTGTGTGAAACACCCTGACGAGGTCGGTATGCGTCATACACGGGGGGGCTATACTGTCGATCTGGCAGAAATCACCCCGGATCACCCCCTCACCCTGTCGGTGCAGCCCGATACATCCATCTTGGGCTTGTTGTATTTAATGGGTCCCAGATCAGGCAGCCTCGCCATACAGGTGGACCATACAAAGATACATGTAAGTGCCTATGATGAATTTTGCTATTATGAACGGGTTGGCATCCAGGTTTTCCCGGCACTCAAAGGTGTAAATGTTAAGATTAGCCAGCTTCCGGATATCCCCGAGACAGCCCTCAAAAAAGGCGACAAGGATTTTGGGCCACGTGTGGGTTATGTTGGAAAATTATTATATGAGCGCCCTTTAGAAAATACTTAATCTCCCAACACAATGGAGTTCACTATGAAAATCTATGTTGCAGGCCATCGCGGCATGGTTGGCGGGGCAATTGTGCGCCAGTTACAGGCGCGCATTGATGCGGGCGAGGAAATCGATATCCTCACCCGGACCCACAGCGAGCTGGATCTGACAAGCCAGCCGGCCGTTGCCGGTTTTATGGCCACAGAAAAACCCGATGTGGTCATTCTGGCAGCAGCCAAGGTGGGCGGCATTATTGCCAACAGCACCTATCCGGCAGAGTTCATCTATGAAAACCTGATGATGGAATGCAATGTGATCCATCAGGCCTATAGCGCCGGGGTCAAGCGGCTGTTGTTTCTGGGCAGTTCCTGTATTTATCCCAAAATGGCCGAACAGCCGATGCGCGAAGATGCACTGCTGACCGGCACGCTGGAACCGACCAATGAACCCTATGCCATAGCCAAAATCGCCGGGATCAAGCTGTGTGAAAGCTATAACCGCCAGTATGGTGTGGATTACCGCTCGGTGATGCCCACCAACCTCTATGGGCCGGGGGATAATTTCCATCCGGAAAACTCCCATGTACTGCCGGCCATGATCCGCCGTTTCCATGAGGCCGTTGAAAACGACACGCCGGAGGTGGTGATCTGGGGCACGGGCAAACCGTTCCGCGAATTCCTGCATGTGGATGATATGGCCGAGGCCTCCCTGTTCGTGATGGATCTGGATGATGAAACCTACAAGGCCAACACCAAGGACATGCTCAGCCATATCAATGTGGGCACCGGCACCGATGTCAGCATTGGCGAGTTGGCGCATATGGTGGCCGAGGTTACCGGCTTTAAGGGCAAGATCGGTTTTGACACTTCCAAACCCGATGGTACACCGCGCAAACTGATGGATGTCTCCCGGTTGCGGGATATGGGCTGGACTGCCAAAATCGGCCTGCGCGAAGGTGTGCAGGATGCCTATCAATGGTATTTGAACAACCGCGATACGTTGCGCGGCTGATATCGTGTTGAACAAGGCAGCTGGCTGCCTTGTTTCCTTCCCTTTTGACAGGTGCGCTTTGTCACTGCACAAACCCGCTTGTCGCTGTAACAACTGTTTGATGTTGCAGTATTTAACCTGTAATTAAACCAGTAGATTAATGCTGAGACTTCCAGACCCGTCAGGATTGCCAATATGACCTCTCTTATTCATCCCGTTCTTTTGTGTGGTGGCTCGGGCACCCGTTTGTGGCCTTTGTCGCGCAAAAGCTATCCCAAGCAGTTTTCGCCGCTTCTGGGCAGCGAGAGCCTGTTTCAGGCTTCGGCCAAACGTCTGTCAGGTGATCTCTATGCGGCTCCGATGGTGCTGACGAATGAGGACTTCCGTTTTATCGTCACCGAACAGCTGGCGGATATCGGGATGGAACCGGCGGCGATTCTGATCGAACCACAGGGGCGCAATACGGCACCGGCGGTTCTGGCTGCGGCCTTGCATTTGGCGAAAACCGACCCCAAGGCCTTGATGCTGGTGGCACCTTCGGATCATGTGATCCCGGATGTGGAGGCCTTCAATGCAGCGGTCCGCGTTGCGGCAGTTGCCGCCACGGCCGGCGCGCTGGTGACCTTTGGCATTCAGCCAAACCGGGCCGAAACCGGCTATGGCTATCTGGAGCTGGAAGCCGCCCCTGAAGGGGGAGAGCCGGTCGCCCAAAAACTGCGCCAGTTTGTGGAAAAACCTGATGCGACACGTGCCGGTGAAATGCTGGCGGCGGGCAATTTCCTGTGGAATGCGGGTATTTTCCTGTTTTCGGTTGAAACCATTATAGCAGCCTTCAAGGCCCATGCGCCCCAGTTGATCGACCCTGTCAGCGCGGCGGTTGATGGCGGCGAAGAGGACCTTGGCTTTACCCGTCTGGCCGCAGATCCCTGGGCCAAGGCCGAGGATATTTCCATTGACTATGCGGTGATGGAAAAAGCCGACAACCTGTCTGTGGTGCCTTACGGCAGCGGCTGGTCCGATCTGGGCGGCTGGGATGCGGTTTGGCTCGAGAGCGGGCCGGATGGCGATGGCGTGGCCACCAATGGCTCGGCCATGGCGATTGATTGCAAGGACACGTTTTTGCGATCCGAAGCGGAGGGCCAGAAACTGGTTGGCCTTGGCCTTGAAAATATCATCGCGATTTCCATGCCGGATGCGGTGCTGGTTGCGGATAAATCCCGCGCCCAGGACGTGAAAACCGTGGTTTCCGCGCTCAAGACCGAAGGCAGCCAGCAGGCGGAAACCTTCCCGCGCGACCACCGGCCCTGGGGCTGGTTTGAAAGCCTGGTTGTGGGGGAGCGTTTTCAGGTAAAGCGCATCGTTGTGCATCCCGGCGCGTCCCTGTCCTTGCAAAGCCACCACCACCGCGCCGAACACTGGATCGTGGTCGAAGGCACCGCCAAGGTGACCGTCGATGATACGGTGAAACTGATTACCGAAAACCAGTCGGTTTATATTCCGCTGGGGGCCGTGCATCGCATGGAAAACCCGGGCAAGGTGCCGATGGTCTTGATCGAGGTGCAAACCGGTTCTTATCTGGGCGAAGACGACATCATCCGTTATGAAGATGTCTATGCGCGTAGCTGATACGAAGGACAGTAAACCATGACAAACAACATTCAGCTTGGCCCTGATGCCGAAGCAAACCAGCTTATCCGTATCCTCAAAGCCCAAAATCCGGGCGGGGATATTCCTTGTGAAACCCCGATTGCGCCGGGTGTGCGGTTTTCCTTTGATCCTGCTGCCCGTTTTCGCGGTCATCTGCGTCCAGAGGTCGAAGGTGTATTGTCCTTTCGGGTCGAGCAAATCGAAGGCAGCGGCTGGTTTGCATTGCATGTGATGCTGGGCGGGGTGGATTTGTCGGATTTCAGCGTGATCGGTTTTGTCTGCAAAAGCGACGCGCCTTCGGCTCTGGCGCTGAAAACCTGTATCCGCTCCGGCAACGAGGCCGGTTTTGTTGATTGTTTCTTTGACAAACATGTGGTGGCTTACGGGGAAACCAGCACCCATCTGGATGTGATTGACCTGTCCCAAAACCCCGATTTGCCGCGACAGGCCCCCTGGCGTGATTTTGTGATGTTCTTTCCCAATGACAAACCGATTGATCTGACCTTGCGCGATTTGCGCTTCTTTATCGTTTGATATTGCAGCGCTGATGCAACTCTCTGTGGTGATCCCGGTCTATAACGACCCCGAAGGCCTGCACCGTTTATTGGCGCAGATCGCGGGGTTGGGGGTGTTTTCACAGGTGGTTGTGGTGGATGATGCCTCGACCATATCCTGCCGTCCCAAAGACATCGGCATTGATCCGGCGACCTATCCGGTGGCGTTGAAATATCATCGGCTCCGCAAAAACCGCGGGGCCGGTTATGCCCGTAATCAGGGCCTGAAACTGGTGAGCAGCAGCCATGTGCTGTTTTTTGACTCCGATGATCTGTTCACCGATGGCATAGCCTCTCTGGTGGCGGATTTGCAGGACCGGAGTTTTGATTTTTGCATTTTCAAACATGTGGACAGCCGGGTTCATGCCAAAGGCGGGTACGGGTTGCTCGACAGTGACGAAACCCGCTGGCAAGCAGCTGGTGCCATTGGCATGCTGGGCCGCCTGACGCCACAAGGTGCAACAGAGCTATGCCGTGTGGCGGCCTATCCCTGGAATAAAATCTATCGCACCAGTTTTTTGCGCCAGCAGAATATCCGCTGCACCGAAATCAGCATTCACAATGATATCGAAATCCACTGGATGAGCTTTCTTCGGGCACAGACCATTCTGTTTAGCGACCGTATTTGTTGTGAACATTTTGTCGCCAAAGGCCAAAGCCGGCTGACCAATAAAACCGGCCGTGAACGGTTCGAGGTGCTGCAGGCCTTGGCGGCTGTGCAACGGGAATTTACAACGAATCCGGATGATTTGCCCTTTTTGGGGGCCTTTGTGGCGTTTTATATGGGGCTGTTTGGCTGGATCACCCAACAGCTGGACCCGTCCCTGCATGAGGATTTCCACCATGAAGTCCGTCAGTTCTTGCGCGCGGAACTGTCGCCGGCTTTGTTTACCCTGGCCACGGGGCGCAATCCGGTTTTGGGGCGCCGGATTATTGATCTTCTGCGGGGGCAGCCCCTATGAGCATCTCTTTTATTGTCACCTGCTATAATATTGATCCCTACATTGAGAAATGTCTGCAAACCGTGCTGGCTTGTGCGCAGGCCGGTGATGAAATTATTATTGTCGATGATGGCTCCAGGGATCAGACACCGGCGATGATCCGTGCATTTGCCAAGGGTGAATTGCCCGAGGGGGTGTCCGTGGTGCCGGTGTTATTGGGGGCCAATACCTTTGGTGGCGTGGGGATTGCCGCCAATATCGGTCTGGACCATGCTTGCAAGGACAGTGTGTTCTTTGTGGATGGGGATGACTGGCTGAATCCGGAAGGCTTCAAGCGCTGTCGCGATGTCTTTGAGGCGCGTAATGTGGATTTCCTGCTGACCAACTATCAGGTTTATGATCAGGAGAGCGATACCTGTACGGCACCGGCTGATCAGGGGCGTTGGGCCAAAATCAGGTCGGGAATGTCACAGGCAGAACGCCTTGATCTGGTGCTGTCATTCATTGCGGTGCCCTGGCGCAAATTTTACCGTCGGAGTTTTTTGCAAAAAGCCGGTTTACGCTTTCCCGAAGGGGATTTCTTTTTCGAGGATAACCCCTTTCACTGGGAGGTCTGCCGCAAAGCGCAGAGCTTCAGTTTTTTCAATCAGGTGATCTGTTATCATCGGGTTAATCGCCCGGGCCAGACCATGGAATCCACAGGGGCGGAACTGCTGGCGTTTTTCACCCATTATGAAACCATCATTGCGCCTCTGGCTGCCGGTGATATCCCGTTGCGCACAGCTGCCATGCGGTGGCTGGTGAACAATATGTCTTGGCATCTGAATCGGCTGCATCCGGATATCTTGCGCTCATGGGGACAGCGGGCCATGGGTTGTCTGCAGGATTTTGATGATATTCTCTGGGAACGTTTTATTGCTCCCAAGTATGCCGGCCAGCCTATTGCCAATGTTTGCGAGGATTTACGCGCCGGTGATTTACACGCGTTTTTGCAGGACCGGAATCTGGCGGCATTATCCGAGCAAATGACACAGTTACAAAATGATATGCGGCGTTTGGAGCATCAGCAGCAAAGCTTGCGTGATTTGACACAAACCCAATGCAATGCACAGGAATATGCCGCCTTGCTGGCGCTCTATAAAGAGTCTTGAAACAAAATGGCAGGTTTGGGCCAACAGACGGGGTAGATCATGAATTTCAACAACCTGCGTAAAGCCTACAAAGATTTGAAATCTTTGCTGATGAAATACAAAAATGTATCTGCTCCGTTATCAGCAACAGATATGGTGTTGTTGTGCAAGGCATTTGATAAAGTTCAGGAAATCAGCGATCACAGCGCCATTATCCATGTCTATGAGACCTTGCAGAAATCCGGAGCCCTGGCCTATCCACCGCGCCATGATCCACAGGATTTCCCGCTTTATATGGCATGGTTACGCGCCCGGCTTAAAGTTGTTGAATACACACAGGGTTTGCGCCTTCTGGAGCAGGCGCAAGACTGGTTCCCCGAAAACACAGCCCTGCATGAACTGCGGGTGTTTTATTTATGGTTCCATGACCGGCCCCACCTGGATCGTTGGCTTGGCGAACAGGAAATACCCGCACCCCTGCCTGAAAACCTTTTGGTTGTGTATGGGGAATACCTGATCCGAACGGGTCGGGAAGAAGAAGCCCGTGCATTGGCGTTTTTGGCAAATATAGAGCCGCGACGCCGACAGGATCTGGCGTTGCTTATGGTCAATAGCCTAAGTGCCCCGACGGATAAATTGCTGTGGTTCAACCGGTTTTTACAAGCACAGGACATGTCTGCTTTGGCATTGAAACCGGGCCAGACGCAGTTCAGTATCGACAGCTTGCAAGGCACGGCTCCCCCCCGCCCCGGGCAAGGGGATTTGCCTTTGATTAGCGTGATTACAACGGCTTATAACTGTGCGGAATATCTGGAAACATCGGCAAGGTCCATTCTGAACCAGTCTTGGCAAAACCTCGAATTATTGCTGGTGGATGATTGCTCGGACCAGGCAACGCAGGAAAAAATTCGTGAGCTTGCGGCAAGTGATCCACGGATTGTGCCGATTTTCCGTTCTGAAAACGGCGGCACCTATATCGCAAAATCCGAGGCCATGGCGCGTGCGCGCGGAAAATTTGTGATTTTCCATGATGCGGATGACTGGGCGCATCCGGATAAGCTCTGGGAGGAAGCCCACGCTTTGCAAGCGCAGCCGGAACTGGTTTGCTGGTGTTCCGGCTGGGCGCGTATTGATGAAAACAGCCAGTTTGTGATGCAGCTTTCGGGGAAATATGCCCATCCGAACCCGGCAGGCACGCTGTTGCGTCACCCGCAGGTGTTTGACCGTTTAGGCGGCTTTGATCCGGTGCGGACCGGTGCGGATAGCGCCTATAAACGCCGCATCCAGTTGGAATTCGGCCCACGCTCCCTGCGCACGAACCCCAAGGTTCTGGTGCTTGGGCGCCACCACAGTAATTCACTGACACAGGTCGGGGCTATGTCCATGTCCCATTTTGGCTGGTCCCCAAGCCGGGCTTTGTATCGCGGCAACTGGGTCGAGGCTCTTGTGATGCGGGACAAGAAACATTGGTCTCCCTTGGGAATGCGCAAAACGCCCATCAAAATCCCCTATCAGGCAGAAGATGTCTTGAGCTTTGATCCGATGCGCCGGTTGGGGCTGTCCCAACAATTCGAGGATTTCCTGCTGATTATTCAGGGCCGGATGTCGGAGCGTCATTTAACCCAGATACATCGTCTGGTTCTGGCATTGCACCAGACCGGCTATCGTGTCGGGGTGTATTTTGAAGATCGCATCTGGGCCGATGAAACATGGCAGGGACGGCAGTTTCAGGAATTGAACCACATTCATTATTATGGAGACCTCGGGGCCATCCGTGCCAAGATCTGTCTCTTGGTAAAGACCGATCCTGCCGGCAGCCATTTTCACGTCATGACACGGGACCGCATAGAGATAGACAGCCATAGCTTTGCCCATCCGGTTTCCGGACCCGGGCCCGCCAGCAGCCCGCCTGAGGCCCTGTTCCTGATGTCTCCCGATATCAATAAAATCCTGCCGGAGTTTCAGGCCGTGGGGCCTGAGAAACTGATTATACTGACTGCTGCAAAATATCCGGGCGCGCGGGAAATCAGGGGGCTGAATTTCAGTTTCCAGCTTGTTGCTGCCCCGATACGGGAGCGTGAAAATTGTGTGGTGGTATGCGGGGAGGGCTGGAACGATGAAACCCGTTTTGAGGCTTTGATGCTGGCGCGTTTATTGGGGCGCAAGTGTCTTCAGTCCGATAAAGCCCTGGTGCAAATTGACCTTGCCAATACCGCTGCTCTGCAAGAACTGGTACCACAACAAGACACGCGGCCAATCAAGGGTGAAGACTATGTACGCATGTTGGCGCAGCGCTTGTCAAAGCATCTGGCCATGCAACCCGCACTGGATCTTGAATGGGAGGTGGCTCTGCCGGAAACCGGGTTATGAGGCCATAAACGGGCTATAATCAATGCCCAGCGACTCGAGGCTCTCGGCCCAGTATTTACCCAAAAGCCGGTCGAATTCCGGAACATAGGTTTCCTTTCCGGCATTGGGCAAGGGCGTAAATTCGCCAAAGATAATCCGGTTGGGGGCTGCATATAAATCGACCCGCATAAAGGACACTTCGGAAGCTTTCATCAATCGATCGGAAATTTCGATCAGACGCGGAAAATTCTTGGGGGCCTCCAGAGTGATTTCCGGATTTGATTTAATCCGTTCCCGAATGAGCCCAAGCTTGTTTCCATCGGCATCGTAAAATTCAAAGGCCCATTTATCCTTGGGCAGATGCATCGGCGCATAGCGTTGCATCACAATCGGAGAGCCGCCCTGAAAACCGTAAACCTTGTAATCCAGCGGCACACCATAGCCAAAACTGTCGCGCACATACTCTTCAAGGATCACTTGCTTGGACATGGTATAGTTTTTAGACCGCGCCAATCGGCGTTCATAGTCTGCGATAACAACTTCCCGGCTTTTGTAGGCTCTTTTGTGCATCCGGCAGAAGAAACTGCCATCAGGGCGTTTTTTCAAAATATAGACCCCATAAGAGCTATGCCCATGCAGAGGTTTAATCACAGAAATACCGGGCAAAAAGCCACTCATTGCATCGGCAACACTGTCATAGACATGGTAATTCACACAGCTAACACCCTGTTTCGCTGCAAAAGCATAGCCGTGATCTTTCTTGTTGATGTCTTTGAGGGTTTCCGTTTCCCGAACAATCGCATCCTGCAGGTTCTTCAGCTTGGGGTACTGGTTCCAAAGGGTCATTCGGGCCTGTAAAAGGGCGTGATAGCTGGGCGTTGTCATGGTTGCTTACTTTCCAATGCTGAAATTTGCTTTTGCAAATTATCTTTGCGCGCCAGCATGTCTTGTTGGTCGCTGTACAGTTCCGCCAGAATATCCGGCATTCTCAAGAGAGCCTGCACCTGCACCAGTTTTGCTTGCCCCCCGGTTTCCCCCTTATGCAACAACAAAGCGGTTTCTGCCAGCAGGGTTTTAGCCTTCGCCAAACGGAGTTCCTGTTGATAGCGGGCAATGACATAGGCAAACTGTTTGGAAAAACCGGTTTCTCCGTTCAGGTTATACACATTGGCAGGGGCATCATAATGATGCCAGTCCGGTTCCAGATCTTGCGGTGCAATATCGGGATGGCGCTGGCACAGCATTGCATTGCTCTGCTGAAACCGTGCCTGAATTTCCCGGGCCATTTCCATCCCGATTTGTAAACGTTCCCCTTTGGGTTGCTGGTCCAGAAACAGGCTCTTGTGCAGGGGTTTTACAGATGCAGCAGCATCCCCCAAAGCATTGACAAGCGCCATTGTTTGCCAGCCCAAAGCCTCGTTTGTGCGCAACGGGGCCGTTGTCCCGTCCCGGCAGGCACCAAGGTGTGTAATCAGGGTCTGCGCCATGTCTGGCTGCTTGCGAAACGGGATGATTTTCAGGTTTTCAATGCCAAAAACATCGGCCCATTTTTTGGTGATGGAATTGTAATTGAAATAGGCACTCTGGTCACTAACGGCAGGGCGGGTCAGGATCTGTGGCGTTACCGCCCGCCCCATTCGCGCCCTTTGTGAAGCCCCCGAAACCAGAAGATCCACCTGTGGGCGGAGATGGAGGAAGACTGTGATTTCAGCAAAATAAGGCTGTAAAAAATCCCTGACTTGCTGAATCATTTCCGGTTTTGTGATGTTTGAAAACAAATGTTCGCTGGAAATAACCCAGTGGCGGGCCTGATCGTGTTGCGCAATCTCCTGACCAAATTTCTCTGCCAACTGTCGGCGAAAATCTGCGTGGTCTTGCGGAGTGTTGATCCCGAAATGGGCAAAACTGCGGTTGGCCTTATTCGGGTTTTGCGCATAAACCGCCAAAGCCCGATGGGAGTATTCCCCCAGAGAACGTGAATAGATAATGCCCTGAGCGCGCAAAACATCGCGGTTTTGGCTAAACCAGCGTTGGCAACTGGTGGTGCCGGTTTTTGGGGTGCCGATATGCAAAGCCAGTTTCATGGCTGTGTTACCTCTGGC
>JALWOO010000668.1:0-1178 GCA_027083485.1 Amylibacter sp.
GAAAGTTCAGGCATCCGTATCCCCGTTGTTCAGGTGATCCAGCCGCAGCCGCACCGACAGGCCATGCGCCTCCAGGCTTTCGGATTTGGCAAGGGTTTCCGCCGCCGGACCAATGGCATTCAGTGCCGCCGGCGTCAGTTGTGCCAGCGTGGTGCGCTTCATGAAATCCAGCACCGACAGGCCGGAGGAAAACCGCGCCGAACGGGCCGTTGGCAACACGTGGTTGGGGCCGGAAACATAATCGCCCACGGCTTCCGGCGTGAAAGAGCCGATGAAAATCGCCCCCGCATGACGGATTTTTTTACTGTATTTTTCGGGGTTTGCCACGCAAAGTTCAAGGTGTTCCGGCGCAATCCGGTCTGACAGCTGTGCCGCTTGCTCCAGATCATCCACCACGATCACCGCGCCAAAATCCCGCCAGCTCGCCGAAGCTATTTCGCGCCGTTCCAGCGTTTGCAACCGTTTTTCAACCGCCGCCGCCACCGCCTGACCAAAACCCGCGTTATCGGTGATCAGGATGGATTGCGCGCTTGCGTCATGTTCGGCCTGACTCATCAAATCCACCGCCAGCCAATCGGGGTTGTTGTTCTTGTCCGCAATCACCAGAATTTCGGAAGGCCCCGCGATCATATCAATGCCCACCGTACCATAAACCCGCCGCTTCGCCGCCGCCACAAAGGCATTGCCCGGACCGGTAATTTTGTCGACCTTGGCAATAGTATCGGTGCCATAGGCCATGGCCGCCACCGCCTGCGCGCCGCCAATGCGGTACACGGTTTCCACACCAGACAGCCGCGCCGCCAGCAGCACCAGCGGATTGACCTTGCCCTCCGGTGTGGGTGCGCAAATCACCAGATGTTCCACCCCGGCCACCGCCGCCGGTATCGCATTCATCAGCACGGACGACGGATAGGACGCCAGCCCGCCCGGAACATATAGCCCCGCGCGCTCCACCGCCGACCAGCGCCAGCCGAGCCATGCGCCGCTGTCGTCCTGCCACCAGGCATCCTCGGGCAGTTGGCGTTCATGGTAGGCACGGATCCGCGCCGCCGCCAGTTCCAGCGCGGCCGCCTCTGCCGCTGGCACTTTGGCGATTTCCGCATCCATTTCGGCTTTGGTAAAGGCCAGCGTTTGCGGCGTCAGTTGCAACCGGTCGAATTTCGCCGTCAGCTCCAGCA
>JALWOO010000668.1:1188-3868 GCA_027083485.1 Amylibacter sp.
AGCACCGCCGCATCGCCACGGGTGCGCACATCGCGGATTATATCGGCAACGATATCGTCCACATCGCTATCGGATTCGCGTTTGGAGCCTAAAAACGCCTCAAAAGCGGTTTCGAAATCAGCGTCTTTGGTATTCAGAAACAGGGGCATTTTTCCGCCTTATAATTTGTGATCGGGCACCGCACGCGAGGGCGCGCCATAGGGGCGGGTCACATCGGTGAGGGTCACATCCAGACATTCAACATTACAGGCAATCGCCCCGTCCCCGGCGAGCGTAAACACTACCCGACCGCAACAGTTATCTTCGCCAACATCAAATCGCACATCCAGCAGGGACAACACCTGATCCTTGTCGGAGCGGTCAAGGCCGCTGGAAGCCATTTTATCAACATTATCAACGACAACCAAGGTTTGAACCCGCTCGAACGGGCGCTTTTGGCGTTCGGCTGCGGATTTATCCTCCCAGCGGAACCGGTTCACCAGCAGGCCAAAGCGGCGCTTTGATGGTTGCCACGACATTTCGGATACCGGAAAGACCGCATCCTGCAACATGGTGGAAATCACGCTCAGGTCTTCGCCATCCAGCGCTTTCAACCGCAGGGGTTTTTCTGCGCCATCCTCAAAACGGGCATCTTGTTGGCTCATGCTTTTACCCTTTCGATCAAGGCCCCGCAGGCCGACAGTTTTTCTTCCACACGTTCATAGCCGCGATCCAGATGGTAAACGCGGCTGACCACGGTTTCGCCTTCTGCCGCCAAACCGGCCAGAATCAGCGACACAGAAGCCCGCAAATCGGTGGCCATTACCGGTGCGCCGCGCAAGCGTTCAACGCCCGTTACCGTGGCCATGCCCCCCTGCACATCAATTTGCGCCCCCATGCGCACCAGTTCCGGCGCATGCATAAAACGGTTTTCGAAAATGGTTTCCTCCAGCACGGAAACCCCGTCCGCCGTACACATCAACGCCATCATCTGCGCCTGTAGATCGGTCGGGAAACCGGGATAGGGTTCGGTTTTAATGTTCACCGCGCGCACGCGACCGCTCTTGTGGACCACTTTCAAACCGGAGTCGGTTTCGCTGATGTCAACGCCGGCTTCTTCCAGCCGGTCACAAAACGCCCCCAGCAAATCGCGACGCCCGCCCAGCAATTCCACCTCGCCACCGGTAAAGGCCGGTGCCAGCATATAGGTGCCAAGCTCGATTCGGTCCGCCACCACCGGATGCGTGGCTCCGTGCAGGGATTCAACGCCCTGAATGGTGATTGTCGAGCTTCCGTCCCCGTCGATCTGCGCACCCATACGGCGTAGACAATCGGCAAGGTCGATGATTTCCGGCTCGCGCGCCGCATTGTTGATCACCGTGGTGCCTTTGGCCAAAGTCGCCGCCATCATCACGTTTTCCGTAGCCCCGACAGAGGCAAAATGAAAATCAATTTCCGCCCCCTTAAGCCCGCCGGGCGCATCCGCGTGTAAATAGCCGTCTTTTAGTTCAATCACGGCCCCCATGGCCTCAAAGGCGGTGACGTGAATATCCATTGGACGCGCGCCAATGGCACAGCCCCCCGGCAAGGACACGATCGCCTTGCCATGGCGCGCCAATAGCGGCCCCAACACCAGATTGGAGGCCCGCATTTTGCGCACGATATCATAATGCGCCAGCGGATTATCGGCTCCGTGGCTCGAGAGAATCATTACCCGCCCCTCGTTCAGGCTGGAAACTTCTGCTCCGAGTGATTCGAGCAAAACCCCCATGGTTTTGATATCCGACAAACGCGGCGCATTGGTCAGGGTCAGCGGTTCGTCGCTGAGCAAAGTTGCCGGCATCAGCGCCAAACAGGCGTTTTTCGCCCCTGCAATGGGGATAACCCCGTTCAAAGGGCCGTTTCCCCGTACAATAATACTGTCCATTACTTGCTCTCGCCCTTGTCATTGGCCGCCGCTTTGCGCGCACGTGCCTGTCCTTTACGTTTATGCAAATTCTCCCTTAACTGCTGTCGCAACCGTTCTGCGCGGGCGTCAGCCGCCAGTTCTTTGGGGGATTTTACCTGTGTTTTATCTGCTTTTTCCTGTGCCATAAGACATTGTCTATAACACCTAGCAAAAAGGGTCCAGATAACGCTTGCGTTCCCTGTAATTTTCGCTAAAACCCCGCTCACCGCACGGGGCTGTGGTAGCTCAGTGGTAGAGCGCGTCATTGGTAATGACGAGGTCGGGAGTTCAATCCTCCCTCACAGCACCATTTTTCCCGGCGGTTCCCCTATACAACGATAATTTCACAACCATTGGGTTCCAGCTCCGCCAGAATTTCCGCAGGCGGCATCGAATCACAGACCAGACGGTCAATGCACCCCAGATCACACACAGAAAAGGATGCCAGACCGGTGAATTTGCTTGCATCCGTCAGAATCGTCAGTGACCGCGAGCGCTTCAGCATGGCGCGGGCCAATTCGGCCTCGTCATGGCGGAATTCCATCACCCCGCGCCCGGGCGTCAGCGCGCCAATTGCCAGAATCGTATGATGGGCGCTGAAATCATTAACCTGATTCGTCACCATTGGCCCGAGGGTTTGCCGGTTGCCCGCCACATAGGCCCCGCCCAGTAAAAATGTCTCGTTATCCTTGCCGCCAATGGAAACCGTTTTGGCAATCTCGGTGGAATTGGTTACGATGGTCAGACCGGACC
>JALWOO010000669.1 GCA_027083485.1 Amylibacter sp.
GCGCCATGGGTCAGGCCCTGATACATGGTAAAGGACTGGTTTGCGGCGCTGAAGATTTCGCCGACCATGGTGCCGATAATGTTGGGCATGCCCTGACCGCCATATTCCGGATCGCAGTCAATGCCGGTCCAACCGCCTTCGCGCACCTGATTGAATGCCTCCTGAAATCCGGTTGGCACCCGAACCACACCGTTTTCCAGCTTGCAGCCTTCCCTGTCGCCCACCATGTTCAACGGTGCCAGAACTTGTGACGCAATTTTGCCGGCTTCTTCCAGCACGGCACCGGTGAAATCGGGGGCCAGTTCCTCGTATCCGGGAATGCCGGAGTCTTCGACTTTAAGCACTTCGTGCAGCAGAAAGCTCATGTCTTTGGTCGGGGCTGTATAGGATGGCATGGTTTGCACTCCGTTAATTAGATGTCATTCGTCTGTGTCCGCCTATTCGGCGGCTTTTTCCTGTTTTTGGGCGGAGATCATTTTCTCCCCCCAAGCGAGGCGGCGTTCCAGATCGGCGATTGCCTCGTCCAGTTCGTCCCGTCGGGTTTTCATGTCTGACAGGTGTTTTTGCGCCACCTTGAAGGTTTCTTCCAATTGGGTCGCCTGTGCGTCGCCCAGATAATACAGGTCCAGCAACTGGCGCAGTTCTTCGAGCGAAAAACCGAATTTCTTGCCCAGCAGGATCAGCTTGATCCGCCCGACTTCGCGTTTGGTATAGAGCCGGCGCTGGCCTTCGCGTTTGGGCGCGATCAGCTCTTTGGATTCATAAAAACGCAAAGTGCGCGGTGTGACCTGAAAACGATCACACATCTGGCGTATTGTGAAATATTCATCGGTCATCGCAATCCTCCCGTCCATCAAAAGATAGCATCGGGGGTGCGGTCTGCCTATAGTTGACCTCGGGGTATATGCTGACGTTTACGTTAAAATACGCAACGTCACTTTGGCAATTCGTCGATCGCGCGCTGTCGGCGGTTGCGCAATTCGTCGATGGTTTCCTGCAACTGCTCTTTTCTTGATTCGAGTTCTTCGATCTGTTCGGCGGACATTTTGATCCAGCGTTCCATCTGGGCACGCTCGCCGCCTTCGTTGTAAATCTCCAGCCATTGGCGGATGCGTTCAAGGCTAAAGCCGAACCGGCGCCCGCGCATGATCAGCTTCATTCGGGCAAATTCCGTGGGGCCATAGTAGCGGGTGCGCCCCTTTTTTTCGGGGAACAGCAGCTCGATATATTCATAATACCGCAGCGTGCGCGGCGTGACATCGAATTTCGCACACATTTCCTTGAGGGTGATTTTCTCTTGGGACATCTTCAACTCTATGCTGTTTGAACCGATTTTTAGCCGCTGGCGTATGATTTGCAACCCCGCAAAGGCTGTGAACGGGCGGGGTAATGCCGATGCTGGCGAAGCTGTGTTCCAAAAGACAGCTTGATCTTGTCGCTTATTTGCTGTGCAAAGTAACGGAGCGCGCCGTGTTGGCGCAGAAAAAACAGCAGGCCCGATATGACTCCGAACAAAGATAAAATGGCGCGACAGTTCACCGAGGCGCTCCCGTTTTGCAAGGCCCTCGGGATGCGGATAGAGGAAGTCGCCCCCTCAACGGCCACGGTATCAATGCCCTATCGCACGGAGATTATTGGCGATCCCGATACAGGGGTTGTGCATGGCGGCACGGTCTTTGCGCTGATGGATACCTGCGCGGGGGTGGCGATTTTCATGCATCCCGACAGCACCATGACCACGGCGACGATTGACTTGCGGGTGGATTACATGCGCTCGGCCACGCCGGGGCAGCGGATTTTTACCAAAGCCGAGGTGTACAAAGTCACCCGCAGCGTGGCCTTCTTGCGGGCAACGGCATGGGACGACGACAGCGAAAACCCGGTGGCCACGGCCACGGGGGCCTTTACGTTTGAACGTCCCAAGGAGGCAGGCAAATGATCAAACATCGCAAAGAACCGCTGCAAAAAATCAAGCAACGCCGTGATAACGCGCTGGCCGCACTGGTGGATCGGGTGCCCTATATCAAATTCATGGGCATCCATTTTGACCGGCGCGGCGATGAGCTGACCGCGATCATGGCTTTTGATGACAAGCTGATCGGCAATCCGATCCTGCCGGCGCTGCATGGCGGGGCGACCGCCTCTTTTCTGGAGGTCACGGCCGTGATCGAACTGGCATGGGCGCAGGCCTGGCAAAGAATGGAAAACGACGAGGTCCACACCGCCGCCATGGCGGCAGAGCGTCTGCCCAAGACCATTGATTTCAGCGTGGATTATCTGCGCTCAGGTCTGGCGCGCGATTGTTATGCGCGCGCGCGGATCAACCGCTCGGGGCGGCGCTATGCCTCGGTGCATGTGGAGGCATGGCAGGACAACCGCGCGCGCCTGTTTGCCCAGGCTACGGGCCATTTCCTGATGCCGCAATATGGCGGATAACCCGCGCCTGAGCCATCGGCGCGTGCTGAAAATCGCGGTGCCGATTGTGATTTCCAACGCCACGGTGCCCTTGCTTGGCGCGGTGGATACGGGGGTTGTCGGGCAGTTGGGGCAGGCGGCCCCCATCGGGGCGGTGGGCATTGGCGCGGTGATCCTTGGGGCGATTTTCTGGGTGTTCGGCTTTTTGCGCATGGGCACGGCGGGGATGACGGCACAGGCCGTCGGGGCCGGTGACACCGGCGAGAGCCGCGCGCTTTTGATGCGGGCCTTGCTGATTGGCGGGGCCGCCGGTTTGGGGATTGTGCTGTTGCAGGTGCCGCTGATCTGGGCGGCGTTTCAACTCTCGCCAGCCAGTGCCGAGGTCGAGGGCATGGCACGCAGCTATCTGAACATCCGCGTCTTTAGCGCCCCCGCCGCGATTGCCGGTTACGGGATTACCGGCTGGCTGGTGGCGCAGGAACGCACCCGCGCGGTGCTGGTGTTGCAACTGTTTACCAACGGTGCGAATATCGGGCTGGACCTGTTGTTTGTGTTGCAACTGCACTGGGGCGTCGAAGGCGTCGCTATCGCCACGCTGATCGCCGAATGGGGCGGTTTCGGGTTGGGGCTGTGGCTGGTGCGGGACGGGTTTCAGGGCGGTTACTGGCGCGAATGGGCGCGGATTTTCGATGCGGTGATCCTGCGGCGCATGGCGATGGTGAACGGTGATATCATGCTGCGTTCAGTGCTGTTGCAGGTGGCCTTTGTGTCCTTCCTGTTCTTTGGCGCGCAGTTTGACGATACCACGCTGGCCGCCAACCAGATTTTGCTGCAACTGATGTATGTCACCGCCTATGGCATGGACGGCTTTGCCTTTGCCGCCGAATCGCTGGTCGGGCAGGCGCTGGGCGCGCGCAACCGCAGCGGGCTGCGCCGTTCTGTGCTGATTACCAGCTTTTGGGGCGGGGTGGTGGTGGTGCTGTTTTCCCTGTCCTTCGCGCTGGCCGGCGGGGCGATGATCGACACGCTGACCACCGCGCCCGATGTGCGGCTGGTGGCGCGCGATTACCTGCCGTGGATCATCGCCGCACCGCTGCTGGGCATGGCCAGCTGGATGTTTGACGGCATTTTCATCGGTGCCACCCGCACAGCGGACATGCGCAATATGATGATTGTGTCGGTGCTGGTCTATGGGGCCTGCATCCTGACGCTGGTGCCGGTCTGGGGCAACCACGGGCTTTGGGCCAGTCTGAACCTGTTCTTTGTCGCCCGTGGCGTCACCCTTGGCCTGCGCTATCCGGCGCTGGAGCGGGCGGCGGAGAAAGGTTAATTCAGCCGCTGTCTGCGCCGCTCGCGTTGCCGAGGATGCAGGGTTTCGCCAAGCAGCCCGAGAAAGGCCCGCACCACCGGATGGTCGCTGTTGCCATACCGGTCCATCAGGTGCCGCACTGCCTGTTGCGTGTCCAGCGGGTCCGGTTGCGCCAGCACCCAGGCCAGAAAAACGGCACGGGCCAGCTTTTCCGGCTCCGGCGTTTGTACCGGCATCCGCGCCATGCGGGCCAGTATGTCGTTTGAATGGTGAAGGCTGTCGCGCTGTCGCATTGCCATGTTGCCTGCTTTCCCCGCATCCCCGCGGAATTGGAGGCAGGGAACAAGACAGGCCGAGATCCGGCAAACCGCCCCGAACCGCGCCCCGCGATTGACGTTTTGCAGGGCTGGTTTCCGGACTTGGGACAGCCGCGAACGCCTTCCCGGTTTCCCAGTGGCGCAAGTTCGCGGGTATAGATCCCTTACCGTTGCGGGGGCAGTGCCGGCATTTCACCGGCTTCCCAATTATCCCCTTGCCTTGCGACTCGGGGCACCTTGCAGGGGTATCGTAGCAGGCGGGCGGGCACAGGTCATTCTGAAAACAACGCTTTCGGGCCTGTCTTCATTTCTCCCTTCGCATCGGCACGCCTGAAAAAACACGCCACCGGATCGCTTGCGATCCGGTCCGCGCCCGACCCCGCCCCCCAAGGGCGCGAACCTCTGTTTCGTGAACACGTCCAAGGCCCTATAGGCCGGTATCCTCTGCCATGCCCAGCATCAGGTTCAGGTTTTGCACGGCGGCACCGGAGGAACCCTTGCCCAGATTGTCCAGCACTGCCGTCAGAACCACGCGGCCGGTTTTGGGGTCTCCGGCGAGGGTGATTTGCAGATTGTTGGTGCCGTTCAAATGCTGCGGGTTGATCCGGTCGGGGACGGCATCGAGCGGTGCCACGGACACGAACCCTGCGCCGCTGTAGTGATCCGCCAGAGCCTGATGCAGCGCGGCGATGTCCGGTGCGGTGTTCAGGGTGTCCAGATGCAAGGGCAGTTGCACCGCCATGCCCTGGGCGAAATTTCCCACAGAGGGTACAAAGACCGGCTGTATGGCCAGTTTGGAATAGGTCACGATTTCCGGCAGATGCTTGTGCGTCTGGGTCAGGCCATAGATAAAGAAATCCCCCCCCGCGCCGGTTTCGAATTCCGCGATCAACTGTTTGCCGCCGCCGGAATAGCCGCTGACCGCATTGATGGTTGCGCGGAAATCATCCGGTAGCAGGCCTGCCTCGGCCAAAGGCCGCAACAGGGAAATCGCGCCGGTGGAATAACAGCCGGGGTTGGACACAAACTGTGCGGTTTCAACCGCTTGGCGCTGTCCTTTGGTCATTTCGGGAAAGCCGAAAACCCAGTCCGGATTGACCCGATGCGCGGTGCTGGCGTCAATGAAACGGGTTTGGCCGTCTGCCAGAACGACTGCCTCTTTGGAGGCCGCATCCGGCAGGCAGAGGATCGAAATATCGGCCTCTTGCAAGGCGGCTTGCCGTGCGGCTGTGTCCTTGCGGTTGGCCTCGTCCAGATGCAGCAGGGTCAGGTCGTCCCGATTTGCCAGCCGTTGCCGGATTTGCAGGCCGGTGGTGCCGACCTCGCCGTCAATGAATACTTTTGCCATTTTAAAACTCCTTGAAGGGGCCTATTTCAGCACGCCTTCTGTGGTGATCTGTGTTTTGCCACCCAGAAACGGGTGTAATGCTTCTGGCAACACCACCGAACCGTCTGCCTGCTGGCCGTTTTCCAGCACTGCAATCAGGCAGCGCCCCACGGCCAGACCGGACCCGTTCAGGGTATGCACAAATTCCGGTTTTTTCTCGCCCGCACGCCGGAAACGGGCGTTCATTCGTCGGGCCTGAAAATCGCCGGTCACAGACACGGAGCTGATCTCGCGAAAGGCATCCTGACCGGGGAGCCAGACTTCGATGTCGTGGGTTTTCTGCGCGCCAAAACCCATGTCGCCGGTGCATAGCACAACCGTGCGATAAGGCAGGTTCAGGCGTTCCAGAATGCCCTCGGCGCATTTGGTCATTCGGTCGAGTTCTGCAAGGCTGTCCTCGGGTTTGGTGATCGACACCATCTCGACCTTTTCAAACTGGTGCTGGCGCAACATGCCGGAGGTATCACGCCCGGCACTGCCTGCTTCGGAGCGGAAACACAGGGTATGGGCGACCATGCGACGGGGCAGGTCGGCTTCGTCCAGAATGTCACCGGCCACCGAATAGGTTAGCGGCACCTCGGCGGTGGGCACCAGCCACCAGTCATTGGTGGTCTGATAGCTGTCCTCGCCGAATTTCGGCAGTTTGTCGGTGCCGTACATGGCTTCGGAGCGCACCAGAACCGGCGGGTTTACCTCGGTCAGGCCGTTTTCGTCGGTGTGGGTATCCAGCATGAATTGCGCCAGCGCCCGATGCACGCGGGCCACGGCACCGGACAGCACCACAAAACGCGAGCCGCTGATTTTGGCGGCGGTTTCAAAATCCATATGCGGGGCGACAGAGGCCAGCTCGAAATGTTCTTTGGGTTTGAAATCGAACGCAGCCGGCGTGCCCCAGCGGTGGATTTCCACGTTGTCGTTTTCATCAGCCCCCTGTGGCACATCCGCCAGCGGCAGGTTCGGGATCCGCGCCAGCAGATCCGCCAGACGCGCGTCTTCGGCTTTGGCTTCTTCCTCAAGCGCGGCGATTTCGGCTTTTTTGTCGCCAACCAGCTTGCGCAGCCGCTCAAATTCGGCCTCGTCGCCCTTTGCCTTGGCGGCACCCACCTGTTTGCTGGCGGCATTGCGATCGGCCAGCGCGGTTTCGGCGGCGGTGATTTTGGCGCGCCTTGCGGCGTCAATGGCGAGGATCTCGGCAGACATGCCGGACAGCCCGCGCAGTGCCAAGGCGGCGTCGAACCCTTCGGGGTTTTGGCGGATTGCTTTGATGTCGTGCATGGGACCGGTCCTCTTGTCCGTTTGAATCATTGAGGGCGGAATATACCAAAGCAGTCGCGGGGGGAAGGTGTGGCGGAAAAATACCGCGATAAGGCGAAACGGGGCGCAGGAGAGGGCCGCCCCGTTTCTGTTTATGGGGCTATGCCCTAAGGGCGGGCCAGATGCCAGACGCCTTTGACGCCGTCACCGGTGGTGTCGCCTGCGGCCTGATCCTTGAACCATGTATAAAGCGGCTGGCCTTTATAGGCCCATTGGCGCGAGCCATCGGCACGGATGATAACGCCGAATTTGTCCTTGGGGCGGGCGGAGCGGCTGGCCTTGAGCGGTGGCCATTTTTTGGCGCAGCCATCGTTGCAGTTGGAAACGGCGGCGCTGTCTTTGTCAAAAACATACAGGGTCATGTTGTGGGCATCGGTCAGAACGGTTCCGGCGCTGGTTTGGCCGGTCTGGATGACCGGGGCGGCACTGGCGGCGATCGGGGCTACAAGAGTGACGGCCAATGCGCCCAGCAGAGTTGTACGACGGTTCATGGTGTTTTCCTTTGGTTTGTTTGAATTGGGCTTCGTAATGGGGGAACGCCGCCCGCACGGGTTTATTCCCGTTGGCGGCGTTTATTGTTTGTTAACCCTTTCACGAAAGAGTGAGGGCAAAGGAGAATGCAGATGCTCAGGTGGTTGATAGGGGCCGGCCTTATTGCGCTGGCGGGGTGCAACACGCCCAAGGTCGGGTTTCGCTATACGGCGCAGAAATCCATTACTGTGGGCAAAAACAGCTTTACGGTTTTTTATAACAAAACCTATGCGCAGGCCTTGCGCCACAACCGGATCAAACTGCGTGAAACCGCGCAAGTGCAGGCCGATGCGGTGGCTGCGACCCAAACCGTCACCGGATGCAAAGTGCGACCGGGATCCATCAAGGGTGATCCGGGTTTGGTGGAAATGGTGCTGAGTTGCCCGAAATAATGTGGCCGGAAGAGCAAAATATAACGAGGGACAAAAATGAAACCGATTAAAATAGCAAGTGTGGGGGTGGCCGTGATGCTGGGGGCCTGTGTTGGTACTGATATCGAGGTCACCAGCCCCTTTGTGCCGGCGCAAGCGGCCTATGTGAACCAGCGGGGCGCGGCCTCTGTGCGCGGTCAGGCCTTTATGCGCCAACTTGGCGGTGGCGTGGTGACCTGTGCCGGGGAAAAGGTGCGGCTCATTCCGGCTACGGCCTATGCGCGGGAAAGAATGACCAAATTATACGGCAACCCGCAGGGCGGGCGGATCAATGTATATCAGGGCACGTCGGGAAAAAATCTGCCACCGGCCTATTTCAAATATATGCGACTGGCGACCTGTGACGCGCAGGGAAATTTCGAATTCAACGGCGTGGCAAACGGCAGCTATTATCTGGTCACGCGAATTGTCTGGATGGTCCCCGGATCGTATTTCGCCGAAGGCGGAAGCGTTGCCAAATTGATTACGGTGAAGGGCGGACGTTCGCAACGGGTGATTTTGAATTAGGGCGTAGACCCATAAATCCTGCGTCTACGCGCTAGGATCAGCCCCCGTTTCATCCTGTTGCCGCCCCGTTTGATTGCCGGATTGCGATTTTCCCTTTCCTGTCCGCTTGTCACAGGGCGGTGAATGCGCACACATAAACAATCCCTATTCATCCGCAGGGCGTGTGTTTCCCACATACCGCCCCCGTTTTGCGGTTTTCGTGCAATCTTTCCCTTGCCGAACGCCTTGCCAATACCTATCTCCCTGTTTAATGTCGCGCCGGTCCATGACAGGGGCTGACAGCCCTTAACAATTCGAGGAATTTTCTATGTTTGTAAGCCCAGCATATGCTCAGGCGGCCGGTGGCGGCCTTGCCGGTGGTCTTGGTAGCTTTGTCCCGCTGATCCTGATCTTTGCGATCATGTATTTTCTGATGATCCGCCCACAGCAAAAAAAGATGAAGGAACACCGCGCCATGGTTGATTCCCTGCGCAAGGGCGATCAGGTTGTGACCGCAGGTGGTCTGATTGGCAAAGTTGCCAAAGTAAAAGAAGGCGGTATCGTCGAGGTTGATCTGGCCGAAGGTGTGCGGGTCAAGGTGCGTCAGGGTACGATCGCGGATGTGATCAACAAGACCGAGCCAACCAGCTAACGCAGCCCTAATATTACGGAAATAAATATGCTCCAGTTTTCGATGTGGAAAAAGCTCCTGATCTGGGGCATTTGCGCACTTAGCATCCTTTTTGCGATGCCGAATGCCTTTTATACGCGGGTTGAACAGGCCAATGACGCCAAAGCGGCGCTTGCGGCCGGTGCCCCGCCAACCCCTGAATTGACCGAAAAGGCTGCGCAGTGGCCCGAGTTCCTGCCGTCGTCGCTGGTTAATCTGGGGCTGGATTTGCGCGGTGGCGCGCATTTGCTGGCCGAAGTTCAGGTCAAGGACGTTTATGCCGCCCGTATCGATGGCTATTGGGGTGAAATTCGTGATGCGCTTAAAGGCGTGCGGGACCAGATCGGCACCATCCGCCGACAGGATTCCAAAGACGGCGAATTGCGTATCCGGATTTCCAAACCGGAAAATATTGCGGTGGCCGTGGCCAAAATCAACGAGTTGCGCCGCCCTGTGACAACCCTTGCCGGGGCCGGCAGTTTTGACATCGAGGTCAAACCCGATGGCAGTGATGTGGTAGTGACCCTGTCCGAAGCGGAAAAAATCGCGACCGACAAGCGCACCATGGAGCAATCGCTGGAAATTATCCGGCGTCGTGTGGACGAGGCGGGAACGCGCGAGCCGACAATCCAGCGTCAGGGCGAGGACCGCATTCTGATTCAGGTGCCGGGCATCGGCTCTGCCACCGAGCTGAAGGATCTGATCGGTAAAACCGCCAAGCTGACCTTTCATGTTGTCGTCGGCCGCACCAGCGATAAAAACGCCCGTTTGCGTTCACGCCAGATCCTGTTGCCGGACCAGCAGGACAAGAACAGCTATTACATTCTGGAAAAGACCCCTGTTATTACCGGCGATCAGCTGGTCGATGCACAGGCCAGCTTTGACCAGAACAACCAACCGGCTGTGAGCTTTCGACTCAATCCGACTGGCGGGCGTATTTTCGGGGAGTTCACCGCGAATAATATCGGCACCCTGTTTGCGATTGTGCTGGATAACGAGGTGGTTTCCGCCCCGCGTATCAACAGCCATATTCCGGGGGGATCGGGGATTATCACCGGTAACTTTACCCTTGATTCCACAACCAAGCTGGCTATTCAGCTGCGCGCCGGTGCCTTGCCGGCCAAGGTGGTTTACCTTGAAGAACGCACCATCGGACCGGAATTGGGGCAGGACAGCATCGAGGCCGGGCGTATCGCCAGTGTGGTTGCCTTTGTTGCGGTGCTGGCATTTATGATCCTGAGCTACGGCCTGTTTGGCCTGTTTGCCAACATTGCGCTGATTTTCAACGTTGCCATGATTTTTGCATTGCTATCGGTGATCGGTGCGACACTGACCTTGCCGGGGATTGCGGGGATCGTGTTGACCATCGGCATGGCCGTGGACGCCAATGTGCTGGTGTTTGAACGCATCCGTGAGGAGTTGAAATCCGCCAAAGGGCCGGCACGTGCTATCGAGCTTGGCTATGAACGGGCCTTTTCGGCGATTATCGACGCCAATATTACCACGCTGATTGCTGCGGTGATCCTGTTTGTGATGGGGTCCGGACCGGTGCGCGGTTTTGCGATCACACTCGGTTTCGGGATTGTGACCTCTGTGTTTACCGCAATCTGGGTTACGCGGCTGTTGATTTCCACCTGGATGGCACGCCGCCGTCCCAAAACAATCGAAGTATAAGGAGCGAAGATTATGCGTTTGAAAATGGTTCCTTCCGATACCAAGATTGATTTCTTTGCGGCCCCGATGATCACCCTTGGCGCTTCTGCGCTCGCGATGGTGGCCTCTGTGATCTTCTTTTTCATGTTTGGCCTGAATTACGGCATCGACTTTCGTGGCGGTACGACCATCCGTACCGATAGCGAAGTCGCCGTTGATATTGCCGGCTATCGTGCGGCGTTGCAGCCGCTGAACCTCGGGGATGTGACCATCACCAAGGTTGTCGATCCGGCAGAGCAGCTTCAGGGCATTGAATCCCACGTGGCACAGATACGCATTCAGGCCCAGGAAGGCGCTGAATCCGTGACCAACGAGGTCATCACCAAGATCAAGGATGCGCTGACCAAGGTGGATCCGACCATGACCTTCCCCCAGATCGACAGCGTCGGACCCAAGGTTTCCGGCGAGCTGATCCAGACCGCTGTCATTGCGGTGTTGTTATCAATCGGGGCGGTGTTGTTTTACATCTGGTTGCGGTTTGAATGGCAGTTCTCGCTCGGGGCGGTTATCGCGCTTGTGCATGATGTTACGCTGACCATCGGGGTGTTTTCGATCCTGCAGATCAAGTTTGATCTGGCGATCATCGCGGCTTTGCTGACGATTGTGGGCTACTCCCTGAACGATACCGTGGTGGTATTTGACCGGGTGCGGGAAAACCTGCGTAAATACAAAAAGATGGGCCTGAAAGAGCTGCTGAACCTGTCGATCAACGAAACCCTGTCGCGGACGGTGATGACCTCTGTCACCACCCTGATCGCGCTGATATCGCTGTTCCTGCTGGGCGGCGATGTGATCCATGGCTTTGTGTTTGCGATGATCTGGGGCGTGGTTGTGGGGACCTATTCGTCGGTGTTTGTGGCCTCTGCCATCCTGCTGCGCCTTGGGGTCAAGCGGGACTGGTCCAAAGAAGCCAACAAAGCCGGCGGTCAATACGCGGATATCGACGCCTGATCCAACCTGAACAACACGCTATAACGGGGCTGCTTTGCGGCCCCGTTTTCTATTTATGGTGGTTTGGTTGTTGCCGGCCTGCGAACAAAGTTGTGATGTTCGTTAACCCGCGTGGCTATAACAACGATGAATCCACACGTGGCCCTTGTGTGTCGACAAAACGGAAAATCAAATAGCCCGAGACAATTCCGCCCTAGGCAGACCCCCGCATTGCGTTATATAGAGGGTCAACGGGTCTGCATGGCCCAAAAGTTTAACAGAGGGGCTTACATATGGCTTTTGAACTACCTGATCTTCCTTATGCACATGACGCGCTGGCTGCGGGGGGCATGTCTGCCGAAACCATGGAATATCACCATGACCTGCACCACAACGCCTATGTTGTGAATGGCAACAAGCTGATTGAGGGCACCGAATGGGCCGATAAATCCGCCGAGGAAATCATTGTTGGCACATATGACGCCAATGCTGTTGCCCAGAACGGGATTTTCAACAACATCTCGCAGCACTGGAACCACAGCCAGTTCTGGGAAATGATGGGGCCGAACGGGCGCGCGATGCCCTCCGAGCTGGAATCCCGCATTGTGGATGCTTTCGGTTCCGTTGACGCATTCAAAACCGAATTCGGCGCGGCGGGTGCCGGTCAGTTCGGTTCCGGCTGGTGCTGGCTTGTGGTTGACAAGGACGGGTCGCTGAAAGTGACCAAAACCGAAAACGGCGTGAACCCGCTGTGCTTTGGCCAGACAGCACTGCTGGGCTGTGATGTTTGGGAACATTCCTATTACATCGATTTCCGCAACAAGCGTCCGGTTTACCTGTCGAATTTCCTCGACAATCTGGTGAACTGGGAAAACGTGGCAGAGCGTCTGTCCAACGCGTAAGTGTTCCGACATCCGAATACGAAAAACCCGCCTGTTCCGGCGGGTTTTTTATTGGGGAGTTTTGGAAACCTTAACAGTGGGAGGGTTCATTGGAGGCGCAAATCCAGCCCCATTGATCCACCACCAGATCGGCAATCGCCGCCCCGATCCACATGCACAATAGTGCCAGCCAGGCGGTGGCCGCAAATACAGACGCGCCGGTAACCCCGTTGCCGATGGCACAACCGCCCGCCAGCATGCCGCCAAAGCCCATGAAGGCGGCCCCGATCATGGAGCGGCGCATGGTGCGCGGGCCGTCAAAGCCCTGCATCTTTAGCTGACCCGAGAAAGCCGCCGCCAGAAACGCGCCAAGGAAGGCCCCGGGCACAAGGCCGATATCGAAATTCATTACCGGATTGGGCGACAGGAAATACATCAGGGTATTTGCCGAAGGGCCGGTAAAGGTGGCGCTGACAATGGCGACCGGCTCGAAACTGGCGGCGGCGAGGGTGGTTGTCACAAACCAGCCAAGGGCCACGGAAAAACCGACACCGGAGGCCATGAACAGCGTATTCCAGGACACGCGGTTGCGCCAGCTGATGTACAGGGCAACGATGGTGCTGAGGATGCCGATGATCAGGCCGGTGGCGTCTGGCAGGCCGAGAGCATCCAGAAACTGCACGTTGGAGCCGTCCGGTGTGACCCAGATCGCTGCCAGCTTGTTTCGTAACGGTGCAAGGTAGCCATGCAATGACATTTGCGCGACCACGGCAAAGATCAGGCCGGACATCACCGAGCGCAGGTTGCCGGTTGCGGCCAGTACCAGCAATCGCCCCGAACACCCGCGCGACAACACCATGCCAACGCCAAACATCAGCCCGCCGATAATTGCCCCTGAATAGGAACCGGGAACCGCCAGAATACGGGCGTCCGAGGTTTCGATATAACCGGCCAGTTCGGCAGCCTGTGTCCAGATCAGCGCGGTGGAAAAGGTCAGGAGCCAGACAGAAACCTTGCCCCCCAGAATGCCACGGGCAAATTCAACGGTTGCGGCACGCAAGCAAAAGCTTGATCGTTGCGCGGCGATGCCAAAGACCAAGCCAACCAGCAACCCGCCAAGGGCAGCTGCTTGGGGTTCTCCGATCGCCTCCAGAAGGGGGACAATATCCATAACGGTTCTCTTTTGCGGTTTGCATTGCTTCGGGTTTGACTAACTTCAATTGGTTAGCATTTCCTTGACATGGGTCAAGTTGATATTCACGAACGTGAATATTTCGCGGTGGTGTTTCGGGCAGGCTATTTGCCGATTTCTTCCATGAGCAAAGCCACGGAATCCACGGTTTTGAAAAGCGAGAGCAGGCTATCATCGGCAAACCTCTGTGCTACCTGATGTTGCAACAGGGCCAGCAACGGATCCCAGTAGCCGTTGATATTGAGCAGATAGATTGGCTTGTCGTGCAGGGCGAGTTGTTTCCATGTCAGCACCTCGAAGAATTCATCGAGCGATCCGGCCCCGCCGGGCAGGGTGACGATGATATCGGCATTCATAAACATCACCTTTTTGCGTTCATGCATATTCTCGGTAATCACAAAACTGGACAAATCCCGCTTGCCGACCTCGAGATTCATCAAATGTACGGGGATCACGCCAAAGGTCTCGCCGCCAGCGGATTGTGTGGCATTGGCAACTTCGCCCATCAGTCCTACATCGCCAGCCCCGTAAACCAGACGCAAGCCCTTGTCAGCCAAGGCTTGCCCCAGCTGGTTTGCCGCCTCGCGATAGGCGGGATCAGTCCCGAAACGGGAGCCACAAAAGACACATACAGATCTGTTTTCGTGAAGGCTTGTCACAGTATTTTATCCTTTGTGATTGGTGTTTTGCAATTTAATGAAATAACGTGTATCACGCAAAAGAAAGCGCAGCGAGAGGCAATCTGCTGTCCGGACTGCGCGTAGGAAATGAAAGCTGCTTATGGCTATTTGGCTGACAACAAAGGGTGGGCTGGCAACTGTTGCCGGCGCGGTAACTGTGGCTGCAATCGCAGCGGCGGTGGTCTGGAAAAGTGCGGTATCCGGCCCTGAAATTCAGGCGGAGCAACCCGTGCTGAGTACGGGGGTGGGCAAACCCAAAGTCCCCGCCAAAGTGCTCCCTTTGTAGAAGGCCAGCGGAACGCAGGTTGTTTCAACCCAAAGGCCGGCAGTACGGCCCGCGCAAAAGCCTGCAGCACAGTCCTCCGCAAAACTTGCAGAAGTGCCGGCCACGAAAACGGTTGCAGCGGAAA
>JALWOO010000670.1 GCA_027083485.1 Amylibacter sp.
GCGCAGGCGCAGCAACAGTGGCGGCACCCAGGGTTGTCCCTGTTTTCAGGAATGAACGGCGATTGATGCCATTGGTTGTTTTTGTCATGAAGTTTCTTCCTCCCGAAAGAATTGTGGGTGCAGCAAAGCAGCAACCCAAGTTAACATTAGCAGCAGGCACACTGCTAAGGACTTTACGTCTCGTTTTTGTAACACGTCACAAAATGATTTGCACAGTGTCAGAGTGAAAGTAACGTAACTATAAAGAGAGCAGAGTATATGTCCAGAGAGGGGCCGTTTTATAGCCAGATTTCTTGTGCCCTGAAAAAGGGGGGCAATCTGGCTATATCAGGGCGATAATTTTTCTGTCCAATCGACATATTCGCACAGGAGGAAAAGGGGGGGCTACGTTACAAATAGGGCGCAGGGTCTACAGATTCGGTGCCACGGCGAATCTCGAAATGCACAAACGGGGTGTCCCCTTTGGCAACCTTGGCGATTGTCTGGCCTCGCCGAATGGTTTGGCCCTTCTTTACCGCAGGGTTTTCCACGTTTGAATAAACCGTGTACAGGTTATCCGGATGGCGCAGCAAAATAATCGTGCCGTTGGCGCTGCTGGAAATCAACGCCACTTCGCCGTCTTCGGCGGCTTTGACAGAGGTTCCGGCTGCCGCGGCAATATCCAGCCCCTCATTACCGCCAGGGGCCGCTGAATAGCCGCGCAGCACTTTGCCGCTCACGGGTTTCAGCAATTTGCGGGACGCCCCGGGCGGGGTGCGGGTGGCTCCTAGGTCGGGGCTTTCCGGAATCACGGCTTCCTCGACCTTGTCGGGCAAGGGCTGGGAGGCGGTCGGCGGGACAGGCGTTTCGGAGCCTTCACCGGGCAGAGGTTCTTCGGCGATGGTGCCGGCAGCGGCGGTGGATACAGGGGTGCCATCATCAACCACAGGGATTAACAGGCGCTGGCCCGAACGTACGGTCAAATCCCGATCCAGACCGTTCCAGGATGCCAGAGACGTTACCGACACATTGTACAATCGCGCAATGGAATAGGCGGTTTCGCCGGGTTCGACCACATGCTGAATCGGTTCCGGTCCGGGCTGAACAATACCGGTTTGCGGCTGGGGACTATCGGCGCGGCCTATGGCGGCACTGGCGATTTCCTCGATAGAGCCGGTCGTGATGGGGGTTTCGCCTTCGGTTGGAATGATAATTCCCTTGGGCAGGGCCAGTACTTCGCCGGGCCGTGGTTTATACTCCACGCTCAGGCCGTTGTATTTGGCCAGATCTGCACCGCTCATGCCGACCCGTTCGGCAATGCTGTTCATACTGTCGCCGCGTTTGGCAATAATCACCTGATAATGGGGATAGGTAATGACCCCGCGTTTGTCGGCCTTGGGGCGTGGTTTGGTAGCTACGGCATTGGCACCGGGGACGGGGTCCAGCTTGTTTCGCAGGCTGTCCAGACTGAAATCGCCACATCCCGTCAGCAAAATTCCGCCGCTTAACAACAACACCAAAGGGGTTTTTACTGGAAAATATCTTACTGCCATACCCACATTCCTCAACATCTGTGCCCGTTTTCGGGCTTATTATAATGGCTCGTGCGCCACGCCTTCAACCAGCGGCACAAAGCGCACGGGTTCCAACTCGGTGTAATTAAGGCCGTTTTCTGTCTTTTCAACCTTGATCAAGCTTTGAACCGTGTCTGTTTGGCCCACAGGTAGAACCATAATACCCCCGACTCGCAGCTGCGCCAAGAGGTTTGCAGGGGGGTCTTCTGCCGCAGCCGTCAACAGGATGCGGTCAAAGGGGGCCTGATCGGGCAAGCCGCGCGATCCGTCGCCGGTGATGACCGTGACATTGACCAGCTTGAGCGCCTCGAATGCCCGTGTTGCCTGACGCGCCAGCGGGCGGTGGCGTTCTACCGTATAAACCCGCCGTGCCAGCCGCGACAGGATCGCCGCCTGATAGCCCGAGCCGGTGCCGATTTCCAGAACCTTGTGGCGGGGGCCAACCTCCAGCGCCAGCGTCATCTTGCCAACCACCGAAGGCTGGCTGATGGTTTGCCCGCAACGGATCGGCAGCGCCATGTCTTCATAGGCACGCGGTTGAAAATGCCCTTGTACAAACAAATGCCGTGGCACGCTTTCCATGGCCTTCAGGATGCGTGTATCGGTCACCCCGCGATTGCGCAGGGCCAGCATGAATTGCATTTGTTGTTCGGGTGTAACCATCAGTCGAATACTTTTGCCATTTTGGCCATAGTGTTATGGGCGGTCAAATCGGCGCGCATGGGTGTCACGGCAATATAGCCGTTCAGACAGGCATGCACATCGCTGCCCGGTTTGGTTGGCCGATCCTGCGGTCCGCCCTTGATCCACAGATAGGTGCGGTTATTGACCACGGTGGGATCAATGCGAAACTCTGTGTCCTCGCGCCAGCCCTGAACAACCGCTTTGGTGCCTTTGACATCCGCCGCCGCACAGGGGGGGAAATTGACGTTGTAAAACAGCTCATACGGTCCATCATGCCAAGGGGCTTTGTCAAGCAAATCGCGCACAACCTTGGCCCCGTGTTTGGCGGCGGCTTCAAAGCTGTCGTCCAGATCCACATTGCCGGTTCCGTAATACTGCGACAGGGCCACGGATTTCACCTGATGCATGGCAGCCTCGATGGTGGCCCCGACTGTGCCGGAATAAAGCGTGTTTTCCGCCGCGTTATTGCCCTTGTTGATGCCCGACAGGATCAAATCGGGGGGGGCGTCTTTCATCACTTCGAAAATACCGGCCAGCACGCAATCGGCGGGGGAGCCTTCCACCGCAAAACGCCGCGCGCCCAGTTTGGACAGCTGCATCGGCTTGGTATAGGAAATGCAATGGCCAACACCGGATTGCTCAAACGCCGGCGCAACCGTCCAGACGTTTTCTTCCCCCGCCAGTTCCACCGCAATCGCGTGCAGGACTTTCAGGCCGGGGGCGGCAATGCCGTCATCGTTGGTAATTAGAATGCGCAAGTCTGCCCCCTTGTTGTGTTAGCATCTGTGCTAATGCAAACCGGCTGTCCTGCAAAGGGGGCAGTTGCGATATTCCGGGGAATTCCGGCATGAAACCGGTGGTTAGGCTATTTGCCGGTTTGTTTCCAGTGTCTGGAACGCAAGGCGATCAATAGCAGTACCAGAGCGATGGTGGCAAATCCGGCACCGACAAAAAAGGTCGCGGCGGCCCCGAGCATTTGCCAGAGCACACCGGCCACCGTGCTTGCCAATAGCAGGGCAATGCCGTTGGCAAGGTTGAAAACACCAAAGGCCGTGCCGCGCAAATGGTCAGGCGCGCTATCGGCAACCAGGGTGGACAAAAGCCCCTGGGTCAATCCCAGATGCATGCCCCAGACGGCGATGCCGCCAAGCGCAACCAGATAGTTTCGGGTGCTCCCCAGCATCAATTCGGCAACAATCAGCGCCACAAACCCGAGCGCCAGCAATTTGCCACGGTCCATCCGGTCCGCCAATACGCCCACCGGATAGGAGGAGAGCGAAAACACAACCCCCATCAGGATCAGCACCACCGGAGACAACCCGACCGGCAAGCCGAGTTCCATGGCACGCAAAGCCAGAAATGCCACGCTGAATCGCGCCAGAGAAAACAGCGTCCCGATAATGACAACCAGCCAGTATCGCCCGTCCAGCTGCCCGAGGTCGGCACGGTTGAGCGGCAGCCCCTTCTTTTTGCCTCCGTTGCGTGCGGCCGGTATATTTGCAGGCTCTTTGACGCCAAACACCAGAAAAACCATGCATAACACCGCCGGGATCACGGCAAACCACAGGGATAACCTGATGTCGTTTGACAAAAGAGCCATCAGCGAAATGGCCAGAATCGGC
>JALWOO010000671.1 GCA_027083485.1 Amylibacter sp.
CCGCCCCAAAACCCCGTTTTGTTCATGGATCAAACACGGACGGCGCGCCAGTATCGCCGCACTCATCGCCGGCAATGCCGGATAACCGCCAAATCCGGCAACAACCGCAGGCGGATCCCGCCGCATTCGCCACCACGCCGCCATCACCCCGCTGGCAATCCGGAACGGCACCAGCAATTTCGCCAGCAGCCCGCCGCGCGAAAACGTGCCGGAATTCACCACATCCACCTGAACTTCGGCAGGAAAACCGCCCGTATAGCGCGCGCCGCGCGGATCCGTTGACAGGCGCACCCGCCAGCCCCGCCGCAACATTTCCTCGGCCAGAGATTGCGCCGGAAACATATGCCCACCGGTGCCCCCTGCCGCGATCACCAAAAGCGGTTTAGTCATTTCGTACAATCCTTGGTGCGCTGCGTTCGATCCCGAAAATATCGCTCATATCGCTTTGCGGACGGGTGCGTGTGAAGGCCAGCAACATGCCAAGCCCGATCCCCGCAGCCACCAGCGACGAGCCGCCGTAACTGACAAACGGCAATGTCATACCTTTGGCAGGCAGCAACCGCACCGCCACGCCCATGTTGATCAGGGATTGCAGAGCAAAAAGAGCCGCCAGCCCCGTGCCGGCAAGCCGGATAAACGGGTCGCGTTCCTGAATCAGCCGCAAAAAACTGCGCACGGAAACCATGGCAAACAACATGATAATAATCAGTACCAATACAAAGCCGTATTCCTCGGCGGCAACGGCGATGATGAAATCCGTATGGGCATCGGGCAATGACCATTTGACCGTGCCTTCACCGACGCCGACCCCGAAAAAACCGCCCTCCTGAATGGCATTGGTGGCATAGCCAAGCTGGGTGCGCGGATCAATTTCCGGATTCAAAAACCCGTCAATCCGGCGCGCAAAATGTTCCGAATTGCTATAGGCGAAAAAACCGGCCGATACCACGCCCCCTGCCATTGTCAACAACAACGGCAAAGGCGCGCCGGCAACAAAATACATCAGCCCCCAGCTGGCAATAACAAGCGACGCCTGACCAAAATCCGGTTGCAGCGCCAAGGCCAAGGCCACAGATACAGCCACAAAAAACGACATCCGCTTGCCCGGCGGGCCGCCAACCTCAAAGCTGGCCGCCATCAGCCACGCGGTAAAAACCACAAATCCCGGCTTGAGAAACTCCGACGGTTGCACAGAAGCAAAACCAAAAGAGAACCACCGCGTCGCCCCTTTGCCAAAATCGGTGCCAAAAAAAGGCAGCAACAGAATGGCGAAAAAACAAATCCCGAAACCGAAAACGCCCAAACGTCGCACCGCGCGCGGGGACAGCATGGAAATCAGAACCATCGTGACAAGCGCAATGATCCCGTAGAACAACTGTTTGTAAACATAGTAGAATTGCGGCAATCCATTTCGTTCGGCCAATGGCACAGAGGCCGCAAATCCCAGCAATATCCCCACAAGAAACAGCAGCAAAATGCCCGACAACGCCCAACGATCAACAGTGCGCCACCAACGGGACAACACCGGCTCACCGGAGCGCGAAGCCACGGTGCCAAATACCATTTCTGTCATGCTAAATCAAAAGCCTCTTTACTACACGATTGCCTGATCCCCCTGTCTCGTTATTCGGACGCGGGTGGATATTTATTTACTTTAACCGAAATTTCAGAAAAATCCAGACAGGCCTGTATTTTTTACGTGGCGTAGGCGCAGATCCACGCATCAAGCGATTCAATCTGCTGCGAACTCAGCCGCAAACCGAGCTTGCTTCGCCGCCAAACCACATCTTCTGCGCAGGTGGCATACTCTTTGTCCATGAGCCAACGGACCTCGGTCTCGCTTAGGCCACAGCCGAAATCCTGCCCCAAATCGGACAAGGATTTTGCCTCTCCAAGCATTTTACGCGCCTCCGTACCATAGGCCCGCACCAGACGTTTGGCGGTGAACGGCGTCAGGAAAGCATAATCCTTTTGCAAACCGGCAATCAAATCCGCCACGCCCAGCACCGGAAAATCCCCGCCGGGCAAGGCAACCCCTGCTGTCCAATCAGACGGCAAGCCCGGAAAAAACGGCGCAATTTCCGCAAGCGCATGTTCCGCCAATTTGCGATAAGTGGTGATTTTGCCGCCAAAAACATTCAAAATCGGCGCACCATCTGCCGTATCCACCGTCAAAACATAATCCCGCGTCGCCGCGCTGGCATTGGCCGCGCCGTCATCATAGAGCGGGCGCACACCGGAATAGGACCAGACGATATCCTCTTTGGTCACCGGATTTTTCAAATATTGCGAGGCAAAATCCAGTAGATATTCGGCCTCCTCCTGCGTACAAACCGGCGGTGTATCCGCGGAGCCGTGGTCTTTATCTGTGGTGCCAATCAGGGTGAAATCCGTTTCATAAGGGATCACAAAGATAATGCGCCCGTCGGTGCCCTGAAAAAAGTAACCTTCATCGTGGTCAAACAATTTACGGGTCACGATATGACTGCCCCGCACCAGACGCACATCTTCGGTGGAATTGACCCGCGCCACATTGCGAATGATGTCCCCGACCCAAGGCCCGCCGCTATTCACGATCATCCGCGCCTTGGCCATGGAGTGGCTGCCGTCCGGATTCTGGCAGGTAATATGCCACAAATCGCCCACGCGTTCGGCCGAAACCACCTTGGTGCGCGTGCGGATCTCGGCCCCGCGCTGTTCGGCATCCCGCGCATTCAACACCACCAGCCGCGAATCCTCGACCCAGCAATCCGAGTATTCAAACGCCTTCGCAAATTTGGGCTGCAAAGGGGCCCCGACCGGATCATTATGCAAATCAACCGTGCGCGTCGCCGGCAAAACCTTCCGTCCGCCCAGATGATCGTATAAAAACAGCCCCAGCCGGATCAACCAGGCAGGGCGACGCCCCTTCATCCAGGGCATCACCAGACTCAACAAGCGCGATGTCGGGGTTTCCCCCTCAAAACGCATGTCCTTGTGATAGGGAAGAACAAAGCGCATGGGCCAACTGATGTGTGGCATGGCGGACAGAAGAATTTCCCGTTCGATCAAGGCCTTACGCACCAGCCCCACCTCGAAATATTCCAGATACCGCAACCCGCCATGGAACATTTTAGTCGAGGCGGACGAGGTTGCCGACGCCAGATCATTCATTTCCGCCAGAACAACCGACAAACCACGCCCAGCCGCATCACGCGCGATACCAACCCCGTTGATACCGCCCCCGATAACAAACAAATCTATCGTTTTTTGCTGTTCCGCCATCTGCGACTCCACCGTCAACTAAGCCTTTCGAAGGTCTCACAATGACAGAACAACCGCAAGCGGTCGAGAGCGGATTTCAACTATTCCGCAAGGTCACGAAAGCCCGATCAAAACCCCCGCTGCAAAGACCAGTATCCCGCCGAAAACAACCTGAAATATCGCGCGCAATATCGGGGTTTGCATATATTTGTTCTGAATCCATGTGATCGCCCACAATTCAAGAAACACAAAAATTACCGCAATCGTTGTCGCCAGATTAAAATCGGGAATCAGATACGGCAAAGTGTGCCCGAGACCGCCCAGAGTGGTCATTATACCGGCGGCAAAGCCGCGCTTGATTGGCGAACCGCGCCCCGAAATTACCCCGTCATCGCTGGCAACCTCGGTGAACCCCATGGATATCCCCGCGCCGACCGAGGCCGACAAACCGATCAGAAAAGTGGACCAGGTATCGCCCGTCGCAAAAGCCGCCGCAAAAATCGGTGCCAGTGTGGACACAGAGCCATCCATCAATCCGGCCAGCCCCGGCTGCACATAGGTCAGGATAAACTGCCGTTTTTCCTGGGTAATTTCGACCTCTACTGCGC
>JALWOO010000672.1 GCA_027083485.1 Amylibacter sp.
CCAAGATATCACCCATCACAGACCGCTCAATCCTCAATCCAGTGCTGCTGCTATAGCCAATTTAGGCCGGGAAAACCAGCCCGCCAGCGCGTTTGAGCAAATTTCTGCAAATTTTACTTAATCTTCACCAGTTGCAGGTCTAACAGAACAAGGTTAACAACGAAGTCCACGGAAACGTGGCCAACAGGATTCGACGAGGAGCAGCGCTATGGCTGGAAGTTTGAACAAAGTAATGCTGATCGGAAATCTGGGCCGCGACCCGGAAGTCCGTTCATTTCAAAATGGCAACCGCGTGTGCAATCTGCGCATTGCCACATCCGAAAACTGGCGTGATAAAAACACCGGTGAACGGCGCGAACGCACGGAATGGCATTCCGTGGCGATTTTTTCCGAAGGTCTGGTGAAAGTTTGCGAACAATATCTGCGCAAAGGTTCCAAAGTCTATGTCGAAGGCCAGCTGCAAACCCGCAAATGGCAAGACCAGAGCGGCAATGACCGCTATTCAACCGAAATCGTTCTGCAAGGGTTTAACGGCACGTTGACCATGCTCGATGGCCGCGGCGAAGGCGGTGCTGGCGGCGGCGGCGGCAACTACGGCGGCGGCGGTGGTGGTGGTGGAAACTACGGTGGCGGTGCTGGCGGCGGCGGCAACTTTGGCGGCGGCGGTGGCGGATATGATAACGGGCCATCCGGACCCGCTGGCGGAGGCGCAAGCGACCTTGATGATGAAATTCCGTTCTAGAACGGCGATGGGCAAAGGGGTTTCTCCTTTGCCCCTTTTTCGGCGCGCCCTGTTCGGGGGCAAGTATCGCCCAGCCTCTGACTATACCAAACCGATCGGGGACGGATAATCGATGGCCAGTTTTCTTCTGAATAATCCGGATGCTGTTTTCCTGCACTTGCCAAAATGCGCTGGCACATCGGTTCGCGCACTATGGAACGAGGAGGCAGCCGCCCTTGCCTTTGGTCATCTTCCGGACATGTGGCGGGGAAAACCTGTTTTCACGATCATCCGAAATCCGGAAAAGCGGTTTCTTTCGGCCCTGCGCATGTTCAAATTCGGCAATCCGGAGCATCCCGGATATTACAGCAAACCGGCCTGGCCCGAGCTGACTATCGAAATGGCGCTGGATGTTCTGGCCGATGACAGCATTCCGTTTGATCGTTCGCAGCGTTATACCGCAGCCAATCTCAAGCACCATATCATTGCGCAAACCCATCCGTTTAATTGCCTTCACGAAGCAGATATTATCCTGCGGCAGGAAAACCTGACACAGGATATGAAACTGCTGGCCCCGATCTTCGGCTATATTCCAACCCTGCCACACCTGCGCAAGACAGGCGGAAAAACCGAAGAAATTCCGGTCAGTCCGCAACAACGCCACAACATACAAACGGCTCTAGCCGAGGATTACCGGCAGCTTGGCTATGACACCAAATCCGATGCCTGTGGGGAAATCCGGATTGAAAAATACAACAAGCATACGCTTTATCAGGCATGGCCGTTTTTCTTTTCCCACAATATCTATCCCCCCGACGGGTTTGAAATCTGCCTGCCGGATGACACCGTCGATCTAACCGTTTTTACGCAAAAAACAGTTGCCGGGGAACAGGGCGGCACCTGGCCGGGCCGGTCGGGCAATCTGAACACCCATTTCCACAATCTATTGCCGGAATTTGTCGGGCGCTCGCATCTGGCCTTTCTGTTGGCCTGCTGCATTGTTGTTATCCGCAAAAGCAACGGCACAGGGCCGGGCATCGCCCTGTTTCACCGGATTGTTACCGAGCACACCGAGGAAATTTGCAGCGAGCTGAACACCCGTTGGCTGGTGTCTGTCTGTGACACCTTCGCGGATCACGGCAAAACCGGTGCGCAAAAGGCTTTGGGGCTTAGCGGATCACTCTTGGCCAACACGGCCAAGCTGGTCGAAACCGAACGTAATCTGTTTCAGGTCCCCCGTCCCTGGCCCCCGAAACGGCGCATGGGAAACAATAAGAAACTGTTTGACGGGGTTATCGGTTTTTGGGTGGAAAAAGGCGACATGATCGAAAACATGGTCACCCGCATTGAAAATGTCGGCAAAGAAGATCCTGTCGCCGGGGCCTTTGTCGGTGAAATCCTTTTGCGCTTGATCCAGTTTGACACCGTATTCAAACGCATGACCCAGATCCTCGGCCAGAAACTGCCACCTTTGGCAAACGAGGAGCGCATACAGCGCCTGACCAGGCTCGCCAAGCGCTGGTTGTAGCGAAAACCGCACGGTTTTGTGAACAATTGTCCGTAAATTCCGCGATTATGCCCAATTCTAACCACAAAACACAGGCAAACAGGGGGCAACAGCAGGTTATGAGTGGATTGTATGATGGATTATCTTTGGCTATCGGGCGCTTTTGTGACGGTGGGGTTTCTTGCGGGGGCACGCCATTTGGTGCTTGCACATTTTCGCAAGACGCAGGTCACCGACAATTTCCCGCTTCCCCAGCAACGGTTGATTATCGCCATGGCCTCTGCGGCCAACAGCGATGGCGCGCTTGACGAACAGGAACTCGACACCATCCACGAAATGATCAACCGTCTGTCGTGGCGCGATTATTCGCTGGAGGAGGTCCGCGCTCTGGTATTGGCCATCAAGCCGGTTGAAACCCCTTCCCAGTTTCGCAAATTGGGCAAAGGGCTGAAAGAAACCCAGCGACTGGCCATTCTGAAGGCCGCCCATGCGGTTGCGGGGGCGGATAATCAGATCAACGCCTCCGAAAACGGTTTTTTGCAACGCCTTGCCGATGGTTTGAAATTGCCCAAAGGCCAGATAGAGGCGATTTTTGCCCGCCGGCCCGCCTGTTCATAAAGCCCTGGCCGTAGTGTTTGCCTGACATCCCGAACTGCGTTAAAATGGTCGCTCTTTCTGTCCCTTTTGATTGCGCTTATATCTTGTGTTCGATATAACACATTACACAAGATTTGCCGTAATCAAACAGGTTGAGCCGCGTGACTGATACACCCGATACCCCGGAAAATACTGACGACACCCCTGCCCGCCCGGTTTTCGACGGGCCAACGATTACAATCGAGGAGGAAATGAAAACGTCCTACCTCGATTACGCCATGAGTGTGATCGTAAGCCGCGCCATTCCCGATTTGCGCGACGGGCTGAAACCGGTTCACCGGCGTATTCTCTATGCCATGCATGAAACCGGCAACACCCACGAAAAATCCTATCGCAAATCAGCCCGCCCTGTGGGCGATGTGATGGGGAAATATCACCCGCACGGCGATGCCGCGATCTATGATGCGCTGGTACGTATGGCACAGGATTTTTCCATGTCGCTGCCGTTACTTGACGGGCAAGGCAACTTTGGCTCCATGGATGGCGATAACGCGGCGGCCATGCGCTATACCGAGGTCCGCATGGACAAACCCGCCGCCTCTCTGCTGGCGGACATCGACAAAGACACCGTCGATTTTCAGGATAACTACGACGGCAAAGATCAGGAACCAACGGTTCTGCCGGCGCGCTATCCGAATATGCTGGTGAACGGGGCCGGCGGTATTGCCGTGGGCATGGCCACCAATATTCCGCCTCACAATCTGGGCGAAGTTATTGATGCCACGCTGGCCATGATCGAGGATCCGGATCTGGATTCACTGCAACTGATGCAATATATCCCGGCACCGGATTTTCCGACCGGCGGCATTATTCTGGGCCGCAGCGGTGCGCGCAAAGCCTATACCGAAGGCCGCGGGTCCGTCATCATCCGCGCCAAAACCCGGGTCGAGGAAATCCGCAAGGACCGCTATGCCATCATCATGGACGAGATTCCCTATCAGGTGAACAAGGCCACGATG
>JALWOO010000673.1 GCA_027083485.1 Amylibacter sp.
CCGATCATCCGATTTGCCGTTTTCCGTTTCCTGTCGATGCTGGGTACTCTGGTCGTTGTTTCCGCGCTGGTGTTTTTCATTATGAATCTGCCGCCCGGTGATTACCTGAGCAATCTTATTTCCGAGTTGCGCGCAACGGGGCAGGAATCCGGTATTGCCAAGGTGGAATTTCTGCGCCACGAATACGCATTGGATCAACCCCTGTGGAAGCAATATCTGATCTGGATGGGGTTTTATCCCGGCCCGCACGGGTTTTCAGGCATCATACAGGGTGATTTCGGCTGGTCATTTGAATTTGACAAGCCGGTTGCGGATATTGTCGGCGAAGCCCTCTGGATGACGGTTCTGGTCAATGTCGCTGCGATCCTGTTCGTTTATATGGTGGCACTGCCGCTGGGGGTTCTGGCTGCGGCGAAATCCAAAACATGGGTGGATTACACCTCGGCTTTTGTCGGGTATCTGGGGCTGGCAACGCCGAACTTCTTGCTGGCGTTGATCCTGTTTTATTATGGGCACAAGTATTTCAATCTGCCAATTGGTGGTCTGATGGCACCTGAATACGAGGGCGAACCGATGTCCATGGGCAAAGTTCAATCCATCCTGTTGCATCTGATTATCCCCACCTTTGTCATTGGGACCTCCGGTGCCGCCGCCATGATGCAGCGGTTGCGGGCGAACCTGCTGGACGAATTGGGCAAACCCTATGTGGATACCGCCCGCGCCAAGGGGGTACCGCCGGTACGGGCAATCCTGAAATACCCGCTGCGGGTGGCGTTCAACCCGTTTGTTGCCGATATCGGCAACCTGCTGCCCTCGCTGATTTCCGGCTCTGTGTTGGTATCGGTGGTGCTCGGCTTGCAAACCATCGGCCCTGCCCTGCTGACAGCACTGAAATCACAGGATCAGTTTCTGGCCGGCTTCATCTTGCTGTTTGTCGCCGCATTGACCCTGATCGGTACCATGGTTTCCGATGTTCTCCTGATGCTGCTTGATCCCCGTATTCGTTACGGAGGCCGTGACAGATGAAAAAACGTTACATTGACCCAACACCCTATGATCCTGATGCAGAACAAAGCGCCCCCGCACGCCCCGACCTGGATGCCCCGAACTGGCTGCTGATCTGGCGCAAGTTCCGGCGGCACAAGCTGGGCCTGATTTCCGGCCTGTTCTTGCTGGTGTCCTATCTGATGATGCCCTTTGCCGGTTTCATTGCACCCTATGGGCCGAATGAAATTCACCGCGATCATTTGTACGCGGCACCGCAAATGGTGCGTCTGTTTCACAAGGGCGAATTCATCGGGCCGTTTGTCTATCCGGAAAAGGCCACAGCCGATCTGGTAAATTTCAAATGGGATTACATCGCCGATACCGAAAACCCGGCAAAGCTTGAATTTTTCTGTTCTGGCAGCAAGTATACATTTTTGGGCCTGATCGAGACCGATAAACATCTGTTTTGCGCCCCTGAAGGGGCCACGGTGTTTTTATGGGGGGCGGACCGGCTTGGTCGCGATGTGTTCTCGCGTATTTTTTACGGCGGGCAACTGTCGCTGACTGTAGGGCTAATCGGCATTACCGTGTCGTTTATTCTGGGCATCACCATCGGCGGGATTTCCGGTTATTTTGGCGGGGTAATCGACTGGTTCACCCAGCGCGTGATCGAGGTGTTGCGTTCCATCCCCGAATTACCACTTTGGTTGGCATTATCGGCAGCTGTGCCGTCGGACTGGAGCCCTGTTGCCGTGTTTTTTATCATTTCGGTGATCCTCGGGTTACTGGACTGGCCAGGGTTGGCGCGCGCCGTTCGGTCAAAGTTCCTGAGCCTGCGGGAAGAGGAATTCGTGCGCGCAGCCGAAATGATGGGGGCAAAACCCTCGCGCATTATCCGCAAACACCTGCTACCGAATTTTTCCAGCCACCTGATCGCCAGCGCCATGTTGTCCATTCCGGCGATGATTTTGGGGGAAACCGCCCTGTCCTTTCTGGGATTGGGGCTGCGGGCACCGGCCGTTAGCTGGGGAGTGATGCTGAATGATGCGCAAAACCTGGCGTCGATCGAAATCTATCCCTGGACGGCGATTCCCATGCTGCCGGTAATTTTCGTTGTGCTGGCATTCAACTTTCTTGGCGATGCCATGCGGGATTCTCTTGATCCCTATTCACATGATTAGAACGATTAGGGAACATTTAACCTAATTCGGCCACAGTCAAGGCATGACATTATCTGATTCTCAAACCGCCTTTCGCGAAGTATCCCTGCCCGGATTTGATACCAAATCCCTGCTGCCTGAAATGACTCAGGCAGAAAATACCGGCAACCATCGGCAACGGTTGCGGGAACGGTTTATGCGGGCAGGTACCATTGCCCTGCAAGATTATGAAATGCTGGAACTGGTGTTGTTCCGCGCCATCCCGCGGCGCGATGTGAAACCTTTGGCAAAAACCTTGCTGCGCCATTTTGGTGATTTCAATCGGGTTATTTCGGCACGCCCGTCCTTGCTCGCCGAAATTCAGGGTGTCGGAGATGCCGTTATTCAGGAACTGAAAATCGTCGAGGCTGCCGCCCATTCCCTGGCACGGGCGCGCATCTTGCACAGGGATGTTCTGGCCTCCTGGGGCGCGTTGATGACCTATTGCAAAACCGCTATGGCCCATCGGGAAACCGAACAGTTCCGTATTCTTTTTCTGGACAAAAAGAACGTGTTGATCGCCGATGAAGAACAACAAAAAGGCACTGTTGACCATGTCCCTGTTTACCCGCGCGAGGTTGCGAAACGGGTTTTGGAACTTAACGCCAGCGCGGTTATTCTGGTGCATAACCACCCTTCCGGAAATCCAACCCCTTCACAGGCGGATATCGACATGACCATCCTGATCGAAAACGCCCTGATGGCGATTGGCGTCACCCTCCACGATCACGTTATCATTGGCAAAGAAGAGGACTGCTCTTTTCGCGCATTGGGGCTACTTTAAGCACTGGCATTGCCCTGCCTAAAGGGGCTACCTATATGGTAACGCGAAAGGATGCTATATGTCAGAAACTGATAAATTCCCCGGATGGCACGGCACCACAATTATCGGTGTCAAAAAGGGCGGCAAAGTCGTCGTTGCAGGTGATGGACAGGTCAGCCTTGGTCCCACCATCATCAAAGGCACCGCGCGCAAAGTACGCCGGATTTCCCCCGGTGGTTCCGATGTGGTCTGCGGGTTTGCCGGTTCGACCGCTGACGCCTTTACCCTGCTTGAAAGACTGGAAGCAAAACTGGAAGCCTCCCCCGGGAAATTGGCCAAAGCCTGTGTGGAACTGGCCAAAGACTGGCGCACCGATAAATACCTTCGCAATCTGGAAGCCATGCTTATCGTCACAGACGGGGCCGACCTGTTCGTAATCACCGGGGCCGGCGACGTGTTGGAACCGGAAAACGATATTGCCGCCATCGGTTCGGGCGGCAATTTTGCGCTGGCCGCAGCCCGTGCCCTGATGGACACGGAGCAAGACGCGGAAACCATTGCCCGCCGCGCCTTGACCATTGCTGCCGAAATCTGCGTTTATACCAACGGCAATATGACCGTTGAAGTTATCGAAAGCTAGGAACTGCCCGTGACTGACCTGACCCCCCGCGAAATTGTTTCCGAACTGGACCGGTATATTATCGGCCAGAATGATGCCAAACGCGCCGTTGCCGTGGCGCTGCGCAACCGTTGGCGGCGTAAACTGTTGTCCGACGATTTGCGTGACGAAGTTTACCCGAAAAATATCCTGATGATCGGGCCGACCGGCGTTGGCAAAACTGAAATTTCCCGCCGTCTGGCCAAGCTGGCCAAGGCTCCTTTTCTCAAGGTCGAGGCCACCAAATTCACCGAAGTCGGCTATGTTGGGCGCGATGTGGAACAGATCATCCGCGATCTAGTGGATAGTGCCATTATCATGATCCGCGAACAAAAACGCGAAAAGGTCAAGGCAAACGCCCATGGTGCTGCCGAAGAGCGGGTGCTGGATGCACTAACGGGGCCGGATTCCCGTGAACAAACCCGTGACCTTTTCCGCAAAAAATTGCGGGACGGACTGCTGGACGATAAAATAATCGAACTCGAGGTCGCGGACGCAAGTAACCCCATGCAAATGTTTGACATCCCCGGCCAACCTGGCGGGGGCATGGGTATGATGAATCTGGGGGATCTGTTTGGCAAAGCCTTTAGCGGCCGCACCCAGACGCGTAAGCTTACTGTGGCGGAGAGCTATAAAATCCTGATTGAGGAAGAAGCCGATAAACTGGTCGATCAGGAAAGCGTCACCAAAGAGGCCGTCACCGCGGTCGAGGAAAACGGCATCGTGTTTTTGGACGAAATCGACAAGGTTTGCGCCCGTTCCGATGCGCGCGGGGCCGATGTATCCCGCGAAGGTGTGCAACGCGATTTGCTGCCTTTGATCGAGGGCACAACCGTTTCCACCAAACATGGACCCGTGAAAACCGACCACATCCTGTTTATCGCCTCCGGTGCATTTCACATCGCCAAGCCGTCGGATTTGTTGCCGGAATTGCAGGGCCGCCTGCCGATCCGCGTAGAACTGCGCGCCTTGACAGAGCAGGATTTCGTGCGGATTCTGACCGAAACCGACAATGCGCTGACCCGTCAGTATTCCGCCCTTATGGCAACCGAAAACGTCACCGTGGAGTTTGCCGATAGCGGGATCAAGGCATTGGCCAAGATCGCTGCCGAGGTTAACCAATCAGTCGAAAACATCGGTGCCCGTCGGCTCTATACCGTGATTGAGCGGGTGTTTGAGGAACTGAGCTTTGCCGCGCCGGATCAACCGGGAACCTCTGTGGTGATTGATACAGAATATGTGGAAAAACATCTGGGCGAACTGGCCCGCAGTTCCGATATTTCGCGGTATGTTCTTTAGCGCCGCCGCCGCAAATAAACGTAATAGGCACCGCCGCCCCCGTGGCGGCCGTGTGCTTGTGTGACTTGCAACACCAGCGATGACAATTGCGCCGATTTCAACCATTCCGGCACGCCCTGTTTCAACACACCGATCTTGGGGCGGTTGAATTCATCATAGCCGGACATTTTTCCCTTGCCGGTAATCACCAACAGCAACCGATAACCTGCGGTGTGGGCATTATTGACATAGGCGTGCAACCGAATTCTGGCCTGTTCCACCGTCAGACCATGCAAATCCAGCGTGCCGTCAATTTCCACCTTGCCCTTTAACAAACGCTGAAAATTGCGTTTGTCCATATTGGGGGAGGTTTTGGCCGGATATTCCGAAAATGATGGCAGCAAATGTCCCGTCGGGCGGGTTTTTTGGCCTACTCGAAACGGTTTGATCACCGGTTGCGGGCTATGCTTGATCACTGGCAACGGCTTTACCGGCTGCGAATGTACAATAGGGGGCGTGGCGGCAGCTTTTTCCACCTGATGCACGACTTTACGCCAAAGCTCGGCTTCTTCAGAGGACAGCTGACGTGGTTTTTTTCGGCCAGCCATAGGTTAACCCCCAAGCGTTAAACGGCGGGCGGTTTCAATTGGCAACAGGGTATACATACGGCCACCGGATTTAGTGCGACCGGCGATACTGCCTGCTTCTTTGCCCGAACCAAAGAAGATATCCGCCCGTTGCGCACCCTTGATAGCGGATCCGGTATCTTGCGCCACCATGAGGCGTTGCATCGGATTGGGGTCGTTTTTGACAATCCAGACCGGTGCCCCCAGCGGGGTATACCGTTGATCAACCGCCAGACTTCGCCCCGCAGTTACCGGAATATGCAATGCCCCAAGGGGTCCTTCATCCGGAGACAGGTTTTTTAGTTCCTTGAAAAATATATACGACGGATTCACTTGCAGCAGTTTGCGCCCGTTCACCGGATTGCGCCGAACCCAGGCCTTTATTCGCTGCGCCGACGCCTTATGCGCAGAAATGATCCCCATTCGCACCATTGCCTTGCCAACGGAGCGGTATTTGTGACCATTCTTGCCATCGAAACCGACCCGCATCACGCCGCCTTCGGCAAGTTTCAGCCGGCCGGACCCCTGAATATGCAAGAAGAAGTTTTCTACCGGATCCGCCAGCCACGCCAATTCTAACCCGCGACCCCGCAAAATACCGGATTCAATTTGTGCGCGTGTTTTCCACTTGCGGCCGGTTTTCAGCTCTGGTGGACGGCGATAAATCGGGTATTGGAATTTTCCCCGTTTATGACGAGACCCGATAATTTCAGGTTCATAATATCCGGTAAACAAGGCGCGGCTGCCGTTTTCGATTAAAACCGGCTGAAAAAAGGTTTCAAAAAAGGTTTTCGCATCCGGTCTTGATTTGGCCACAGTGCAAACAGTTGCCCATTCGTTTTTGGATACCAGATCATTGGAACGTATCCTGTCGCAGCTTTTAACGAAGGCGGACAAAGCCGGCTTGTGATTGTCATTCTGCCAGCCGGGCAAATCCCGAAAGGAAACCGCCCGAACAGAAAAACCGCCCGCATTTGCCACAGTACCCACCACCAAAAAGGCGGCGCAAAGATTTTTCGCCGCCTGAAATCGCATTATTCGCCAGTTGCAACCAACTGCCAATTCGGATCATCACTGCCCATGATTCGGGCAAACGTCCAGATATCTTTTTGCTTTTTCACCGTTGTTTCATCACCTTCGATGATTTCGCCATCCTCGTTTTTCACCACAGAGGTCAGCTCACCAATAAATCTCATGGTGATTTCGGCCTCCTTGCTGGCCGGATCAAACGTCACATCCACAACTTTGACTTCACGCACGCCAATAAAACTTGCTTCGATCACCAGTCCTTGAGCCTTGCGATGCTCGATGACAGATTCGAAACTTTCATAGACGTCAGATGACAAGAAAGGTTTAAGTGTTTCCAGATCGCCATTCTCAAAGGCCATCAGAATCATTTCATAAGCCTGTCTGGCACCGCTAAGGAAATCGGTAAACGAAAAATTCGGTTCGACTTCTTTCATGGCAAGCAATGCCTTGCCGGCAGGGCTATTGATATCCACGTGGTCGGCAATATCCTGATCCAGACCACCTTCGATCACTTCAAAATCCGGCATAGCTGATTGCTCTGGCTGCTGAACGGGGGGGCCTTCAAAGCCATCACGTGTGCCTAAAACATTCTTTAACCGCAAGATCAGGAAAACCGCGATACCGGCGAGTACAAGCAACTCAATTATAGGACCATTCATCGAAAGCCTTTCAACTTTTTATCAAGACAGGTGGAACTGCCGTATGTTTGCACATATCTAAGACAGTGACGGGTGCAAGTCTACCTGTAGCATTAACTCAGAGGTTCAAGAGAGATCATGTGGTTATTTCTGTTTTTGGTGGCCATTCCTGTAATCGAGATTGGTTTGTTCATTCAGGTAGGCGGATGGCTCGGTCTTTGGCCGACGTTAGCGATCGTTGTATTGACCGCATTTATCGGGTCAAACCTCTTGCGCCAACAGGGATTGGCAACGCTAAGCAAGCTGCAAGGGTCTGTTTCAAATGGTGAAAATCCGATGGACCCGATTGCACATGCCGCAATGATTCTTGTTTCCGGAGTTTTGCTGCTGACACCTGGGTTTTTCACGGATGGCATCGGATTCGCGTTGCTACTGCCGCCCATTCGCAATGCAGTCATCAAATGGGGTGCGGCCCGAATCCTGCAAAGTAATACAGTTGTGTTTTCCAATATGTCGCAGACCAGAAGAGAATCTGCCTCGAATACGGACACTTTGGACGGAGAATATGAAATTCTGGATGACGAACCGGATAAGCCCGGCACTTCCGGTTGGACAAAACACGATTCCTAGGGTGTGATTTACGTTGTCCTTCACGGTTAATCTTGTTACCAAAATGCCGGTGATTTAACGGAGATTTACACATGGCCGAAGAAAATTCAGGCGCAGAACAGCAACAGCAAGTTGCGCCAACAATGAAGATCGTAAACCAGTACATTCGCGATCTGTCTTTTGAAAACGTTGCAGCCCAGAAAAATCTGGGAGGAGAGATTAAGCCGGAAATCAATATTCAGGTTAATCTGGATGCAAACAAGAAAGCAGAGAACCATTTCGAGGTTGCGCTGAAACTGACCGCCAAGGCCGTTTCCGGCGAAGACACGGTTTTCCTGCTCGAGCTGGATTATGCGGGTCTGTTCATTATTGAAAACCTGCCAGAGGAACAGCTGCATCCTTATTTGATGATCGAATGTCCGCGCATGATGTTCCCGTTTGTACGTCAGATCGCACGCCAGATCACTGCCGATGGTGGCTTCCCGCCGCTGAACATTGACAACATTGATTTCATGGCCTTGTATCGGGCCGAACTCGAACGTCGCGCAGCGGCAGCAAATTAACCTTTAGGCCAAAGCGTTTCATCGCCAAGTTTCGCGATGAAGTCGGCATGAGCCTGTTTTTCCGCCTCGGTAATCCGGGGCGGTAATTTTTTGGGCCGCGATGGAACTGTCCAGTCCTGTGTCTGGGAACTACCGGATATATCGGTTCCGGCAACCACATTCAGGGCAAAATCGGGCTGACGTCCACCGATCAGTTCAAGATATACCTCTGCCAGAATTTCACTATCCAGCAAGGCCCCGTGTTTTTCGCGTGCCGAGTTATCAATTCCAAAACGGCGACACAGCGCATCCAGCGTGTTTTGTGCACCGGGAAACCGCCGTCGCGCCATATCCAGTGTATCAATTGCCTGAGACATGGGCAATTTGGGCAGGTTCATCCGTTCGAATTCCGCATTCAAGAATTTCATATCAAAGGGTGCGTTGTGGATCACCAGCTTGTCAGAGCCGACAAAATCCAGAAATTCCTGAGCAATTTTATGGAAAACCGGCTTGTCTGAGAGGAATTCAATGCTCAAACCATGCACGTTATAGGCCTCGACCGGCATGTCGCGTTCCGGATTGATGTATTGGTGATAAACCCGCCCTGTAGGCAGATGGTTAATCAATTCCACACCACCGATTTCAACAATACGGTCTCCGGTAAACGGATCAAGGCCGGTGGTTTCCGTATCCATTACTATTTCACGCATCCGTCCGGTCCTTTGTCAGATTGGCAACAAGGTCTTGCACATATTCCTGTGCCGCCTGTGGTGTTGTGGTTTCAAGCACATAATCCGCCGCAGCCCGTTTATCCGTATCCGGCATCTGGCGCGACAGAATAAATTGAAAGGCTTCTTCGGTCATACCGGGCCGCTCCAATACGCGGCGTTTTTGTTCTTCCGGTGAGGCAGATACAACCAAAACCGCATCGCAAATCCTGTCGCTGCCATTTTCAAACAAGAGCGGAATATCGAATACCACTAGGGCAGCATGGTTATCTGTCGCCTTTTGCAGGAAATCTTGCCGATCTTTGGCAACAAGCGGATGCACAAGGGATTCGATCTGTTTCAACAATTCCGGTGTTTCAGCAATTTTTTGTTTCAAAACCTGCCGATCCACTTGATTATCTATTACCGCATCCGGTGCCAGTTTTTGAACGCCCCGAACGGCCGGCGTATTCCCTGAATAGAGATCATGCACAACCGCATCTGCATCCCAAACCGGCACGCCAAGATCTGAAAATATCTGCGCAGTGGAAGATTTCCCCATGCCGATAGATCCGGTCAAGCCAAGGATAAAAGGGCGTTCTTGCGTCATTCTGCCAATACCGTTTCGCGCAAATCGGCATCTACTTCCGGTTTTGTTCCGAACCATTGCTGAAAGCCCGGTACCGCCTGATGCAACAACATGCCCAAGCCGTCCACAACCATTAGCCCGCGCTGTTCCGCCTGTAACAGCAGATCGGTTTTCAACGGGCTATAGACAATATCCGTCACCAAAGACCCCGCCGCCGCCTTTTCGAGTGAAAACTCCAGTTTCGGCTGTCCAACCATTCCCAAAGATGTCGTGTTCACAATCGTTGCCGCATCTGCAATGATTTCCGGTGCTTCGTTCCAGTTGCAGACTTCGACCCGTCCGCCAAAATGCTCTTGCAATGTTTCAGCCCGCATGCGGGTACGGTTTGCCAGAATAACCTTTGGCGCGCCCTCACTCAGCAACGATGAAATCACCGCGCGCGCCGCACCGCCTGCCCCCAATACAACCGCAACACCGGCTGACGGGTTCCACTCCGGCTGTTCCTGACGCAGGTTGTTAATGAAACCGATTCCGTCCGTGTTATCCGCATAAATTCCGCCATCCGCAGTAAAGGAAATCGTATTAGCCGCCCCGATCAGCGCCGCACGATCGCTTACAGAACTGGCCATGGCCAGAACGGTTTCTTTATAAGGGATTGTGACATTCACACCGACAAAACCGAGCTTGGGCATAGATCGCAAAGCGGTTTCAAATTCCTGCAAGCGAATGCCCACAGGAACATAATGCCCCTGAATACCGTATTTTTTTAACCAATACCCATGAATGCGAGGGGATTTACTGTGCGCAATCGGCCAGCCAACAACACCGGCAAGGGGGATTCGTTCAGGGGTCATGTGGGCAATACTCCTCTGGTTCGTAAAAATCCGAGCACTTCGATCAAGGGCAAGCCAAGAATCGTGAAATAATCGCCCTGCACCTGTGAAAACAATTGTACACCCAGTGATTCCAATTTGTAACAGCCAACCGTGGTCAGAATATCATCCCCTATTTTCTGTACATACTCTGCCAGAAACGCATCTGAAAAATCACGCATAACCAGTTGCGCCCGCCCGATATGACGCCAAACCGGAGCGCCATCTTCAAAAATCACGACGGCAGATAGCAGTTGGTGGCCCTTGCCTCGCAGCTGTTGCAGTTGCTTCATCGCCTGCTCTTGCGTGTCGGGCTTGCTGTAAACCTGCCCTTCACAAACCAGAACCTGATCCGCTGAAATCACAATCTTGTCCGGATTTTTGATTGCCACACGACGGCCTTTATATTCTGCAAGCGTATCTGCAATATCGCGGGGTTTGGCATTCTCCTGTAATAATGCAGCCATGATGGACGGCTCGTCTACGGGGGATGTCTCGACGTTAATAGCAACTCCGGCACCAAGCAAAAGCTGTTGGCGAATTTCAGAGCCGGAGGCCAGGAGTACAGAAGTAGACATTTTGCGCCTTTCTTTCCCAAATCAGCTTGGGGTTAACTGTAGAACAGTTTCTGAATAACTGTGGAAAACTATGGAGAAAAAATAAATTAACACCGGATGTTGACTAAAGACAGGGTTTTCCAGAAACCGCACAAGAATTATCCCCATAGGAATATCTGAAAAATATTCATCCACATACTGGGGAAAAGATATAATTATTGAAGTTATTCCCGTTTTATCCACAAGGTTATCTATATATATCATATTGAAATTATTCAATAATAATTGTTATCCCAGCGCATGTACTCTTTTTATTCCGTACCCCTGACAATTCCATTTTGGTGGATGATAATTTGATCCACAGATTCCCTGATCCCTACATCAAATACTACTTTTTAAATTTCATTTATTTATATTGTATATTGAACGAGCTTGGCGCAAACCAAGCAAGGAACAGGGAACAGGCAATGACAGATATATTCGCAAATCTTTATCCGTGGATGAAAACACTGCATATCATTTCGGTGATTTCATGGATGGCTGGCTTGCTGTATTTACCACGCTTGTTTGTGAACCATGTGCAATATGCGCCGGTTGGCAGTGAAACATCTGAAATATTCAAGGGCATGGAATATCGACTGCTGAGATATATCATGAATCCGGCAATGATTTCGACTTGGCTGTTTGGTCTCGTTCTGGCTTTTACGCCGGGTGTCGTTGACTGGGAATCCGGTTACCCCTGGGTGAAACTTGCAATGATTAGCGGCATGACCGTGTTTCACATGTGGTTATCAAAACGGCGCAAGGATTTTGATGCAGACCGGAACAGCCTGTCATCCAAAGCCTATCGCATCGCAAATGAAATTCCGACTTTGATGATGATCATCATTGTCATCATGATTGTTGTACGTCCCTTTTAAGCGGAATTGACAATTCCGGTTTCAGCGCGTATTCGGAACGCAATAGCCCGGTTTCCCCAACCGTTTTATGGGCTTTTCTCAATAATACTATGAAAGAACGTCGGCAGTGTTTCGGCGGCAGGTGATATTTATGGAACAGGAAAAAATCTTTCTGTCAGAACTCAAAGCCAAGGCACCGGCAGATTTGTTGAAATTTGCCGAAGAGCTGGAAATTGAAAATGCATCCACCATGCGCAAAGGCGACATGATGTTTGCTATTCTCAAAGAGATGGCCGACGATGGTGCGGAAATCTTTGGCGATGGCGTCGTAGAAGTTCTGCAAGACGGTTTCGGTTTTTTGCGTTCACCGGAGGCAAACTATTTGCCCGGTCCGGAAGATATCTATGTCAGCCCGGATATGATCCGAAAACATTCCTTGCGTACCGGTGATACGGTCGAAGGCCTTATTCGTGCGCCGGAACAGGGCGAGCGTTATTTTGGCCTGACCAAAGTTTCCACGATCAATTTCTCTAATCCTGAAGATGTGAAACACAAGGTTCATTTTGACAACCTGACGCCGTTGTATCCGGATGAACGTCTGAAGATGGAAGTAGAAGACCCCACCATCAAGGACAAATCCGCCCGTGTCATTGATCTGGTCGCGCCGATTGGTAAAGGCCAGCGTTGTCTGGTTGTGGCACCGCCGCGTACCGGTAAAACGGTGATCCTGCAAAATATCGCCAATTCCATCGAAAAGAACCATCCGGAATGTTATCTGATCGTGTTGCTGATCGACGAACGCCCCGAAGAGGTGACGGATATGCAGCGTTCGGTTAAAGGAGAGGTCGTTTCCTCCACTTTCGACGAGCCGGCAACCCGTCACGTTGCTGTTTCCGAAATGGTCATCGAAAAGGCCAAGCGTCTTGTGGAACATAAACGCGATGTTGTGATTCTGCTGGACTCCATTACCCGCCTTGGACGCGCCTATAACACGGTTGTACCGTCCTCTGGTAAGGTTCTGACCGGTGGTGTGGATGCCAACGCCCTGCAACGCCCCAAGCGTTTCTTTGGTGCTGCCCGCAACATTGAAGAGGGTGGCTCCTTGACCATCATTTCCACTGCGCTGATTGATACCGGTTCGCGTATGGACGAGGTTATCTTTGAGGAATTCAAGGGCACCGGTAACTCTGAAATCGTTCTGGATCGCAAGATTGCCGATAAACGGGTTTATCCGGCCATCGACATTATGAAATCCGGTACCCGCAAAGAAGAGCTGTTGGTAGACAAAGGCGATCTGACCAAAACCTATGTTCTGCGCCGGATCCTGAACCCGATGGGCACGACAGATGCTATTGAATTCCTGCTTGGCAAGCTTAAGCAAACCAAATCGAACCAGGAATTCTTTGATTCGATGAACAGCTAACTTTAACCTTTTAAAACAAAGGGTTAACTATGAATGAAACCATTTTTGCCTTGGCAACGGCCAAAGGCAGGGCCGGAATTGCGGTAATTCGCCTTTCCGGCCCTTTGGCATTTGAAATCTCTGAAAAAATTACCGGCAGCCCGATTATCCCGCGCCGCCCGATGTTGCGCAGGTTGACATCAGGGGACGGGATTATTCTGGATGAAGCCCTTGTTCTGGCATTTCGGAAGGGTGCGAGTTTTACCGGCGAAGATGTGGTAGAATTTCAATGCCACGGAAGCCCTGCCGTTATAGATGCGGTGATACTGGAATTGTCCAGCCATCCCGCACGTCTGGCGGAACCGGGCGAATTTACCCGACGCGCACTTGAAAACGGCTGCCTTGACCTAAGTCAGGTCGAAGGTCTGTCCGATCTGCTGGAGGCCGAAACAGAGGCCCAGCGTGTCCAGGCCTTTCGGGTGATGCGCGGGGCTTTGTCTGACAAGGTTGAAATCTGGCGCAAGGATTTGATCCGCGCTGCGGCCCTTATCGAAGCAACAATTGATTTTGCCGATGAAGAGGTGCCAATCGATGTTTCGCCAGAGGTAGGTGAGTTGATCGCCAGAATCAAAGTTGACCTGCAACGGGAAATCGACGGGAGTTATGTCGCCGAACGTATTCGGGATGGATTCGAGGTGGCCATTGTCGGCCCGCCGAATGTCGGTAAATCCACGCTGCTCAATACGCTTGCTGGCCGTGATGCGGCGATTACCTCTGAGGTTGCGGGTACGACCCGTGATGTGATCGAGGTTCGAATGGATATCAAAGGACTGCCAGTGACATTGCTGGATACGGCAGGGCTGCGTGATACCGAAGATCATGTTGAATCTCTTGGTATTGCCTTGGCCAAAAAGCGGGCGCAACAGGCGGATTTACGGGTATTTCTGCTGGACGGGGATAAGACCGACGATCTGGATTTACTGCCTATGGCACAGGATATTGTTGTATCAGGCAAAGCGGACCTGTCAAAAAACGCTGGCAAGGACGCTGTTTCCAGTGTCACAGGGCAGGGGGTCGATTCCCTGATTGACCGGATTGCCGCAGTTCTGGGGGAACGGTCTTCTCTGGCGCAGAATGCTGTGCGACAACGGCACCGTAT
>JALWOO010000674.1:0-11156 GCA_027083485.1 Amylibacter sp.
AGCAGGCGCGGCAACAGGGCCAGCGGCATGGAATCGATGGTTTCAAAGCCCAGATCCTCGAAGGCATTGATCGCGGTGCTGCGTCCGGCACCGGAAGGGCCGGTAACAAGAATGATTTTCGGGCGGGATTCTGACGCGGTCATGGGTGGCTTTCGCTGAATTTAGCGCAGATACAATAGCACTGCAGAGGCTAAATTTGGCACGTTTTTACCGGAAATAAAATCAATTTCCCTTGTGCCGACCGGAATTTTGCGGGGCTGTGGCAAACGTTGTTCCGGCGCATCCGCCAGCGACAGCACCAGAGCCAAAGGCACCTGTGAAAGGGTGGGGCAATTCAGGATGCCGAAATGGCGGGCTTCGATTTTATTGGCAAGGTTGGGGGCGGTGTGCAGGGTGATTTGCGCACCGTTTTGTTGCACAAGAACCTGATCGTCGCTGACCAGATCGGCCCCGAGCGCGACGAGCTGAAGCGCGAGGCCGGATTTTCCGCTGCCCGAGGGGCCGGTGATCAACAGGCCCGATCCGTGAACCGCAACCGCGGTTGCATGGATCAGGCCTGTCGGGATTTCTGCAATCACACAGGCAGCCCGACCACAAAGCGCGCACCCAGCGGGGGATCTTCGGGGCTGGCATCTTTGGCGCGGATGTTTTCTGCCCAGATCACGCCTTTGTGGGCCTCGACGATCTGCTTGGAAATCGACAGGCCAAGGCCGGAGTTATTGCCGAAGTTGTCTTCGGAGCGTTCCGAATAGAAACGTTTGAACACTTTGGTCAGGGCCTCGTTCGGGATGCCCGGGCCGGTATCCTCGACCACGATCAACACGCGGTTTTCCTTTTCGCGCGCCCAGACCCGCACGGCATCGCCTTCGCCGCAAAAGGAGATGGCGTTGGTGATCAGATTGACAAAAACCTGTGCAAGGCGGGCCTCGAGGCCGTCATACATGATCGGGGTTTCCGGCGCGGACCAGATCATTTCAACGCCTTTGTCGCGGGCCTCGTGGCTGTGGAAATCCACAATCCGGTCCAGCATTCGCGTCAGATCAAAGGGTTCGAGTTCCTCTTTGACCAGTTCGGAATCCAGACGCGAGGCGTTGGAAATATCCGAAACCAGACGGTCCAGACGGCGCACGTCATGTTCGATCACATCAAGCAGTCTGGTGCGCTGTTCGTCCTTTTTCACGATGCGCAGGGTTTCCACCGCAGAGCGCAGGCTGGCAAGGGGGTTTTTGATTTCATGCGCCACATCGGCGGCGAATTCCTCGTTGGTTTCGATGCGCTCATACAGGGCCGAGGTCATGCCGCGCATGGCACGCGACAGGTGCCCGATTTCATCGGGGCGTCCGGTCAGATCGGGAATGCGAACACGTTCCGGTTCGCTGGTGCGGCCCTGTTTGGTGGCGCCGGCCTCTGCGGCGCGGGCCAGATCGTTGATCGGGTTGGCAATGGTGTTGGCCAGAACAATGGACAGCACGATCGACACGATCACCGCCAGAATGAACAGGCGCAAAACAGTTTCCTGTTCGCCGCGCAACAGGCTGTCGAGATAGCCTGCCTGTGTCATCAAAACAACGGCCCCCACGGGCTGACCATCGGCAAGCAGCGGTTTGGCCACCGCCAAAACGGTCTCGCCGTTGGCAAGGGTGGTTTGGCGCGTGAGTTGTTCTCCGGCCACGGCATCCTGTGCCAGAGTTTTGGCAAATACACTGCTATCAACCGGTGCTGACGGGTTTTTGGCGCCGCTAAAGCTATGCGCCCAGTTCAGGGCAGACTCCAGCAAGCCGGAAATGCCGCCGGAGTCGGAGTTCGCGACCCAATCACCGGAAGTACTGCTGGCGAGCGTGCCGTCTGCCTGAAAAATCTGCAGGACCATACCTTCGGAAACGGGCAGATCGGCGGGCAGGCTGCTTGGGTTGTCCTGAAGCGACCGGGCTTGCAGAAGGTCGCTATACAGCGAAATGTCGACCTGCATGGATTTTTGCTTTTCCTGCATCTGTCCACCGCCGAACTGATTCAGGTACAGCATACCCAGCAACAGGACCGATAGCGCGATCAGGTTGAAAATAATGATACGCCGCGCCAGAGGCGAGGAGCGGAAGCGTAACAGGCCGAAACCACCAAAGCCTAATGAATTGGCCATGCGCGAGAGTTTTTCCTTGGGTTCTGGCGCCTGATCCCGGCCATCGCTCGGGGCCTGCGCCATATGTTCGTCAGCGATAACAGCCATTATTCCGTGTACCGGTAGCCAATGCCATAGAGCGTTTCAATGGCGGCAAAATCCTTGTCGGCCGTGCGCATTTTCTTGCGCAGCCGTTTGATATGGCTGTCGATGGTGCGGTCATCGACATAGACCTGATCGTCATAGGCCACATCCATCAACTGATCGCGGCTTTTGACGAAACCGGGGCGCATGGCCAGGGCCTGCAACAGCAGGAATTCGGTTACGGTCAAATTCACGTTTTTGCCTTTCCAGGTAACGGAATGGCGCAGCGGGTCCATGACCAGATCCCCGCGTTCAATCAGGCTCTCGTTTTTTTCCTCGGTGACGGGGCCGGCATCGGAAATGCGGGCTTCCTGACGGCGCAGGATGGCGCGAATGCGTTCCACCAGCAGGCGTTGGGAAAACGGCTTGCGGACGTAATCATCGGCCCCCATGCGCAGGCCCAGCACTTCGTCGATTTCGTCGTCTTTGGAGGTCAGGAAAATGACCGGAATATCGGATTTCTGCCGCAGGCGGCTGAGCAGGTCCATGCCGTCCATGCGGGGCATTTTAATGTCCAGCACTGCCAGTTCGGGCAGTTCTTCGTTAAACGCGGTCAGCGCCTGAAGCCCGTCATTATATGTTGAAACGTCATATCCCTCGGCCTCTAGTGTCATTGACACAGAGGTGAGAATATTGCGGTCGTCATCGACCAACGCAATTCTTGCCATGGTTTTGCCTCGTAACTTGCCTGATTTATTTTTATTATTGCACTCATTTAGAAACGTAAGGTTTACGGAATCAACTCATTTCTGCCTTTTTTAGGCGAATTGTTGCCACATTTATTACCAGTTTTGCTATTTGCGCCACAGTATTGCCGGCGGTGGCCCGCTCGTTACCGTTAACATGGGGTTTTGTTAACGTTAACTGCCCGGAACGCTCCCCGGCGACCTTTCTTTCTGATTGTATATTGTTGTACACGAAATCCACCAAGCCACCTGAAAACATTTACGGCAGGATATTACACCGCCGTACAAGGAGCACGAGAATATGGAAACTGGTCGCGTAAATCCAACCCAGCGGTTGGAGGACACAGGCATTTCCGGTGTTAAAACCGTTCATTATAACCTTTTGGAGCCAGCATTGATCCAGGCCGCCCTGCGCAAAGGCGAAGGCGAGCTGGGGCAGGGGGGCACGATTCTGGTGTCTACCGGCGAATACACCGGCCGCTCCCCCAAGGACAAATTTACCGTTGACGAACCTTCGGTCAAAGACAGCATCTGGTGGGAAAACAACCCGCCCATGGACCCGGCGGCGTTTGACCGGCTGCATGCGGATATGCTGGAGCATATGAAAGGTGGCGAATATTTTTGTCAGGACCTCTGGGGCGGGGCCGATCCGGAGCACCGTCTGAACGTGCGCATGATTACAGAACTGGCCTGGCAAAGCCTGTTCATCCGCACCATGTTGCGCCGCCCGTCGATGGAAGAGCTGGACACATTTGTTCCTGAATACACGGTGATCAACTGCCCGTCGTTCAATGCGGATCCAGAGCGCCACGGCTGTCGCACCAACGTTGTGATTGCCACCTCTATCGAGAAAAAGCTGATCCTGATTTCAGGCACGGAATACGCGGGTGAAAACAAAAAGGCTGTTTTCTCCCTGCTGAACTATCTGCTGCCGGAAAAAGGCATCATGCCGATGCATTGTTCTGCCAATCACGCGATTGGCAATCCGGATGATGCGGCGGTGTTCTTTGGTCTGTCGGGCACCGGTAAAACCACCCTGTCCGCCGATCCGAACCGCACGCTGATTGGTGACGACGAACATGGCTGGTCCGACAATGGCACCTTTAACTTTGAAGGTGGCTGTTATGCCAAGACCATCAACCTGAGCGCCGAAGCCGAGCCGGAAATCCATGCGACCACGCAGAAATTCGCCACTGTGATCGAAAACATGGTCTATGATCCTTATACCAAGGAGCTGGACTTTGAGGATGACAGCCTGACAGCCAACATGCGCTGTGCTTATCCTTTGCATTACATTTCCAATGCGTCGGAAACTTCGCTGGGGGGTGTTCCCAAGAACATCATCATGTTGACCTGTGATGCGTTCGGCGTGCTGCCTCCGATTGCGCGCCTTACTCCGGCGCAGGCGATGTACCACTTCCTGTCCGGCTTTACCTCCAAGGTCGCCGGTACAGAGCGCGGTATTACCGAACCGCAGCCGACATTTTCCACCTGTTTTGGTGCGCCTTTCATGCCGCGCCGGCCAGAGGAATACGGCGCGTTGTTGCGGGATAAAATCGCCGAGAGCGGTGCCAATTGCTGGCTGGTGAATACCGGCTGGACCGGCGGGGCCTATGGTACCGGCTCGCGGATGCCGATCAAGGCAACCCGCGCTTTGCTGACGGCGGCGCTGGACGGGTCCCTGAACAAAGGCGACTTCCGCAAGGATCCGAACTTTGGCTTTGAGGTGCCTGTCACCCTTGCCGGTGTGGATGACAAGTTGCTGAATCCGCGCGAAACATGGGCCGATCCGGCGGGCTATGACGCCAATGCGGCCAAGCTGGTGCAGATGTTCAGCGACAACTTTGCCCAGTATGAAGCATACGTCAGCGATGATGTGCTGGCCGAGAAGGTTATGGCCAGCTAAACCGCGTTACATTGACTTGAAAAGCCGGGGCGTTTGTTCCGGCTTTTTTTATTGGGGGCAGTGCGTTTTCTTTTTTCTGAATTAAAAGGAGGCGCTGCGCGCCACGCCATTTGAGCGCGGCGCGCGGGGGCGCCTCCGGCGGGGATATGTGGGGAAAATGGAAATGGGGCGGTGCGTTTGGTGTTAACGCACCCCGAGGGCGGCGAGTTCCTGTGCCAGTGCGGCGGGGATGGCGTCCTGTTTGGTATTGCCGGTTTCCAGATCCGGCGGCGCGTCGGCGGGGCTGAGGTAGCGCCAGCCCTGAAACGGGCGGCGCTGGGCGCTGTGGGTGCGGATGATTTTCGGATCCAGAATCATTTTGCAGCGGCGCACGCCGTCGGCACCGATGACCTCGTCAAAGCGCAGCAGGCGTTGGCGGATCTGGATTTCGCCTTTGATCACCCAATAAAGCGAGCCGCCGTTGAGCAATTCTGCTTCGCGTTTGGGCCACATGCGGGTGGTGTGGGCGGAGATGTATTTTTGCCCCTTGGCCAAGGCCTGTGCAGCCTGTTGGGCGCGCCAGTCCACAAGGTGTTCGACGCTGTCGATGCCGACGCAGAGCTTAATCAGGTTGGTATATGTGTAGTTGTTCTTTGACATTTGCACACAACATGTAGTAGGTATGAGGTTGTAGCGTATCTGATTTCCCGTCCGGATCAAGCGATTTCTCTGTGAAATTACGCAAGGAATCAATTGACCTGTGTACATGTCCAAACTAGCTATGGCCCCCTGCCAACCACCTATGAAAGCCGACACGCATGAGCCTTTTTACTGCCCCCATCGCCGAACAAATCTGGGATATGAAATACCGTTTCAAGGAGCCGGGCGGCAAAGCGATTGACCAGACGGTCGAGGACAGCTGGCGGCGTGTTGCGCGCTCGCTGGCCGAGGTGGAGAATACGCCGGAGCTGTGGGAAGCCAAGTTTTACGATGCCTTGGAGGGGTTCAAATTTCTGCCGGCTGGCCGGATTTTGGCAGGGGCCGGAACCGGACGTTCGGTGACTTTGTTCAACTGTTTTGTGATGGGCACGATTCCCGACAGCATGGGCGGGATTTTCGACATGCTGAAAGAGGCCGCGCTGACCATGCAGCAGGGTGGCGGTATCGGCTATGATTTTTCCACCATCCGCCCCAAGGGCGCGACGGTGATGGGGGTCGGGGCCGATGCCTCCGGTCCGCTGTCGTTTATGGATGTCTGGGACAGCATGTGCCGCACGATTATGTCCGCGGGTTCGCGGCGCGGCGCGATGATGGCGACCATGCGCTGTGACCATCCGGATATCGAGGATTTCATCACGGCCAAACAGGACAGCGCCCGTTTGCGCATGTTCAACCTGTCGGTTCTGGTGACGGATCCGTTCATGCAGGCGGTAAAGAATGACGGTTCATGGGAGCTGAAATTCAAGGGGCGGATTTACAAGACGGTACCGGCGCGGGATCTGTGGAACAAGATCATGCAGGGTACCTATGACTATGCGGAACCGGGGGTGATTTTCATTGACCGGATCAACCAGAAAAACAATCTGGCCTATTGCGAGGATATCGCCGCGACCAACCCTTGCGGCGAGCAGCCTTTGCCGCCTTATGGCGCGTGTTTGCTGGGGTCGATCAATCTGGCGCGTTTGATCCGCAATCCGTTTGAAAACGGTGCCGATTTGAATGTAGAGGAACTGGACGATCTGGTGGCCACGGCTGTGCGGATGATGGACAATGTGGTCAATGCCTCGCAATTCCCGTTGCAGGAACAAAAAGTCGAGGCCCTTGCCAAGCGCCGGATCGGGCTGGGTGTGACCGGCCTTGCGGATGCACTGTTGATGGTGGGCGAGAAATACGGCTCCATCCGTGCAGCGGCGCGGGTAGAAAGCTGGATGAAGCAGATTGCACGGGCGGCCTATAAGGCATCGGCGCATCTGGCCGAGGAAAAGGGTGCTTTCCCTTTGTTTGACAAGGAAAAATATCTGGCTTCCGAAACCATGCTGGATATGGATGACGATGTGCGCGACCTGATTGCGCGCCACGGGATTCGCAATGCGCTGCTGACATCCATTGCGCCGACGGGGACGATTTCCCTTTATGCGGGCAACGTTTCCAGCGGTATCGAGCCGGTGTTTGCCTATGCCTATACGCGCAAGGTTTTGCAAAATGACGGGTCGCGCACCGAAGAAGAAGTGGTTGATTACGCTGTACAAATGTGGCGCGAGAAATTTGGCGACAAGGAATTGCCGGATTATTTCGTGAATGCGCAGACGCTGGCTCCGCTCGAGCATGTGCGCATGCAGGCGGCGGCGCAGAAATGGATCGACAGTTCGATTTCCAAGACCATCAACTGCCCCGAGGATATCAGCTTTGACGATTTCAAGGAAATCTATATGGCGGCATGGGATCAGGGCTGCAAGGGCTGCACCACCTATCGCCCGAATGATGTGACCGGCTCGGTTCTGACGGTTTCCGAAGAAGAGGAAAAGGCCCCCGAGGTCGATACCGGCGCGGATGTGGTGTATATTGCCGAACCGCTGGACCGGCCGGCGGCGCTGGATGGCTATACCTATAAAATCAAGTGGCCCGAAACCGAACATGCGATTTACATCACCATCAATGACGTGATCCAGAATGGCCAGCGCCGGCCGTTCGAGGTGTTTATCAACTCCAAAAACATGGAGCATTACGCCTGGACGCTGGCGCTGACGCGGATGGTTTCCGCCGTGTTCCGGCGCGGGGGGGATGTGAGCTTTGTGGTCGAGGAGCTGAAAGCGGTGTTCGATCCGCGTGGCGGGGCCTGGATGAACGGCAGCTATATTCCGTCAATTCTGGCGGCGATTGGCGGCGTGATCGAGGAACATATGGTGCGGATCGATTTCATCGAGGGCAAAGGCAAGCATCTCAAGGCCGACCCCCATGCCGAAATCGTCAACATCCCGCAGCGCCCGCGCGGCAATAGCTGCCCGAGCTGTGGCGGTTTTGGCATGCGCATGGTCGAGGGCTGTATGACCTGTTCGGATTGCGGCCACAGCAAGTGCGGATGAGCACGTAGCAATCGGCTGGAGAATGTGGAATAGTGGTTCAGGTGAAATCCATTGGGAGACGACCTATGACCGAAAAAGCCCCCGTTATTGCCGAAAGCCTGAATGTTTTGGGAGAGCCGCTGAAACCCTGTTCCACGGACCCGATGACCGGTTTTTACCGCGATGGCTGTTGCAATACCGGCCCGCAGGATGTGGGCAAGCATACGGTTTGCGTGCAGGTGACGGACGAGTTTCTGGCGTTTTCCAAATATCTGGGCAATGATCTGTCCACTCCGCGCCCGGAATACGGTTTTGCCGGTTTGAAACACGGGGACCGGTGGTGCCTGTGTGTGGATCGCTGGGCGCAGGCCCATGCGGAACACGCGGCCCCGCATGTTATTCTGGAAAGCACCCATCAAAAGGCGCTGGAAACCGTTTCCTTTGCGGAATTGCGCAAGTTGGCGCTGGATGTGAATTAACTGGCAGAATGCGATGAGGGCCGCGCCTGACCTTGGGAAGGCATCGCATTGATCGCTGTCTGGCAAGGCCACGCAACCATTTGATACCCCGGATAAATTCGCAAGCTTGCAGAAGCGCCTTCCCGGGGGGAAGGTCAGGCGCGGCCCGGCGTTGCCGCCGGGCCAGATCGTTTCAGGTTATCAATTTTAATCCCCGCCACCAGCCGGCGGGTTTACAGCTTGTAAACGCCGCCATTTGCCTTGGACCAGCCCAGCGGATCATGCAGGAAGGCCTCGACCTGATCGAGGGTCTTTTCGTCGAAATGACCCTCGGCGCGGCAGACTTTCAGCACATCCCACCACGTTACCAGATAATGCAGTTTCAGCCCGTTTTCGGCCAGCATTTCATGGGTGTTCTTGAAAATGTCATAGTAGAAGATCACCAGCGTATGATCGCAATGGGCACCGGTTTTGCGGATGGCTTCGGCAAAGCGCAGTTTGGAGCCGCCATCGGTGGTCAGGTCTTCGACCAGCAACACCCGCTGACCTTCGGAAATATCGCCTTCGATCTGTGCGTCGCGACCGTAGCCTTTGGGTTTCTTGCGCACGTATTGCATCGGCAGGGCCATGCGTTCGGCGATCCATGCGGCAAAGGGGATGCCTGCGGTTTCGCCACCGGCGGCGGCGTCGAATTGTTCAAAACCGACGTCGCGATACAGGGTCGCCACGCAGAAATCCATCAAGGCAGAGCGGATGCGCGGATAGCTGATCAGCTTGCGACAGTCGATATAGACGGGCGAGGCAAGGCCCGAGGCAAAGGTATAGGGTTCATCGGCGCGGAAATTCACGGCTTTGATTTCCAGCAGCATTTTGGCGGCCAATTCGGCCATCACTGATTTATCGGCAAAGGTATTGGGGAACATGGGCAGGGCAATCCTTTTAGTGGCTCGCCCTGCTCTTAGTCAGATTCGCTGCGCCTGCCAAGAGGCGCTGCGCAAGTTCAGGCGCGTGAAAGCAGCGCGTCAGGGCGGGCTTTGTAAATGGCGTGGGTGATGAACCCTGCAACCACGGCCTTGAGCAGGTCGCCGGGGATGAATGGCGCAACAATAATGCCCATGGCTTCAAAGGCGGGGGTCTGGGTGACAAAGATGAAATACACGAGGGCAATCAGATAGAGGCTGAGGGCCCCTGCAACTGCAGCCAGAACCGCCCCGAGCAGAAAGCTGGTGCCGTCCCAATGTTCCACAATCCGGCCTGTTACATAGGCGGCAATCGGAAAGCCGAACAAAAAGCCGGCCCAAGGGGTGGTAAACACGCCCAGCCCGCCACGGCCACCATACAAAAGCGGCAGCCCCATGGCCACCAGCGCCAGAAACAGCACCACAGCCTGCGCGCCGCGTTTGCCGCCAAGGATGGTGCCACAAAGCATGATGCCAAGGCTCTGGGCGTTGATCGGTATGCCGGTGCCCAGCGTCACGCCGGGAATAAGCCCCAGCACCGCGATCAGCGCGGCAAACAGGGCGATATAGGTAAGGTTTTTTTCCATGAGGTGTCCTTCACTCACTTTTGCACGCCCCCGCGTGCGCGAAGGGCTTCTGCAACGTTGTCCGCGTCGTCCAGCGCCAGCAAGACCAGGGGGATAACGATACGCCACCCCGCCCGTGCTGTGCTTCGTGCACGCCATGCTTCTGTAAGGGCGCGTGCTTTCAAGATCAACACCGGAGTAAACCGGATCACCAGCGTAAAGGCCAGAGCAATGGCGCGGGTGTTGACGCCCAGACGTTGCAGGGGGGACAACAGCCGCATGACCACGTCCATCATTTCGGACAGGCGTGTGGTCATGGTCACGAAATTGGCAATCCCCACCATCGCCAAAAGCTTCAGCACAAACACCGCCCCCCGACCAAAGGCCCCGATCACAAGGTGGTAAAAGCCGATCATCAGGCAGATCACCAACAGCGGGCGCAGCATCGCAAGGCCGGATTTCAAGGCCTGTTGACCAAGCGAGCCATAGAGCGCCGCAACGCCCGGCAGAACCAGCCCCAGAATGATCGGGCTTTGCACGGGATACAGCAGCACAGTTGCGCCCATCAAGGCCAGCAATTTGACCCCTGCCGGTATCTTCCCCGCCCAGCCGGGTTGTTCCAGAGACAGGGCTAACATTGCAGCGCCCCCAGCCGCTGCATTTCGGCGCTAAAGGCCTCCAGCACCGGCGCGGCGGGGCCGTCCTGTTTGATTTGCCCGTTTTCCAGCCAGATCACCCGATCAAACCCCTGCAAGGCGGCGGGGTCGTGGGTGATCATCACCAGCGATTGCTCCAGTTGAGTCAACGTGTGGTGCAGCCCCATCGAGGTCGGAATATCCAGCCCCGCATAGGGTTCATCCAGCACGATCAGCGAAGGCCCCATGGCCAGAACTGCCATCAGGCACAGGTAATGGCGCTGACCCTGAGACAACACATGCGTGTTGCGATCCGCCCAATCGGCGCGGCCATGATCGGCCAGAACCATTTGTGCCTGTTGCATGGCCTGTGTTTTGCCAAGGCCCTGTTGTTGCAGGCCAAAGGCAATTTCCTCGATCACGGTGGGGAAAATGATTTGCTGGTCCGGATTCTGGAAAATCACCCCGATATGGGCCAACGCGGTTTTGCGGTCTTTGAACAGGTTGACCCCGTTCAGATGGACCTGCCCGCTGTCGGGGGCAATCAGACCGGCCAGCAGCCGCGCAAAGGTGGATTTGCCGGATCCGTTCTGCCCGACAATGCCGATTCGTTTTTCCGCAAGGGTCAGGGACAACGGCCCGATG
>JALWOO010000674.1:11166-14485 GCA_027083485.1 Amylibacter sp.
ATCTGCTTGCCGGCTTTGGCAAGGGAAACATTGTCAAACGTGTAAGTCGCAGGTTTGGCCATGGGCCTGCTCTAGCGTCAAAATCCGGTGAACCCAATGGGGAAAACAGTTCTGTGATGAATATTTTGCGGTTTAGGGTGTTATTCAACCAGCAGCAAAGGCAAGGTACCCCGATGCGAAACCGTTTTTATATCTTTCTGGGTCTGATGGTGGTGACGCCGATTCTGCTGGCGGCATCGGGGATGGATTTTTCCAGACCGCAAACGGCAGAGGACCAGCCAGCCGGTGCAGGTTCCACCCCGCGCCGCGCGGATGCCAAGGCGTTTTCGGCCCCCTTGGCCGGCTTGTCTCCTGCGCAGGAGGTGGATTTCAAACTCGGCAATGCCCTGTTTCGGGCAGAGTGGCAGCCGGCCACTGCCGATGCCGGTGTGTTTTCCGGTTTGGGACCGCTCTATAACGCGCGCTCTTGTGCGCAGTGCCATATCCATGATGGGCGCGGCATTGCGCCGGACGGGCCGGATCAGGGGGCGGGGTCTTTGTTGCTCAGGCTTGGGCCGAAGGATCCGGATTACGGGGGGCAATTGCAGGATTTCGCGGTTGAAGGGGCCAAGGCAGAGTATCGCTTGCGGGTGAGTTACCATTCCCGAAGGGTGCAGTTAGCCGATGGCACGGCGATCACCTTGCGCCAACCCCGTTATGATTTGACCGCCCTGTCCAAAGGGCCGCTGCATCCGGACAGCCGCATATCCCCGCGTCTGGCCCCGCCGATGATCGGGCTTGGCCTGATCGAAGCCATTCCGGCGGCGGATATTCTGGCGGGGGTCGATCCGGATGACAGGGACGGTGACGGTATTTCGGGGCGGGCCAATCGGGTTTGGTCGGTGGAAACGGGCACCGTCATGCTCGGGCGATTCGGGTTAAAGGCGGGCAGTCCGACCATTCGCCAACAGGTGGCGCTTGCGTTGCGGCATGATATGGGGATTTCCAACCCGCTGTTTCGCGCGCCCGGAGAGCAGGCCGAGATTACGAGGGTGAATTTTGATTTTCTGGCCGGTTATTCGGCGCTGGTCGGGGTGCCTGTGCGGGTGGATGTCGGGGCAAAACAGGTGTTGCGCGGCAAGCGGCTGTTTTATGAAACCGGTTGCACCGCCTGCCACCGGCCCCGATTTTTGACCGTGCGCAACAGTGTGCCTGCACAAACAGGCGGGCAGGTGATCTGGCCCTACAGCGATTTTCTGTTGCATGACATGGGGGCCGGTCTGGGGGACGATTTTGCCGAAGGTTTGGCCAGCGGGCGCGAATGGCGCACGCCGCCGCTTTGGGGGATTGGCCTGACGGCAACGGTGAGCGGTCAGGCGAATTACCTGCATGACGGGCGGGCAAGAACCCTGCTGGAAGCCGTTCTGTGGCATGGCGGAGAGGCCGCAACAGCACAGGCGCGGGTGCGCGAAATGCCAGCCGCTGACAGGGCGGCGTTGCTGGCGTTTTTGCAGAGCCTCTGACTGATTGCGGTGCAGGCTGTTTACATCATGTTACAAAATTAGGACAATGAGACGATTCTTGTAACGAAATCCTTGGGGGGATGTGTGATGAGTTTTCTGGATATCCGGATTGAAGAGCTGCTGACCGAGACCGAAGCGCATTTGTTGCGCTCGACCCAACCTTATGGCTGGCAGGGGTTGTATCGCAGCATGCGGCGCGGACGCCTGAAAAAAATTGTTCGGGCAATTGATGCTGTTTGCCTGCTGTTGTTGATACTGGCGATCTGGGCGGGGATGCAGTTTTTGGCCGCAACAGAGGTGATGCCGGCGCTGAAATACGGTTTTGTCACCACGGTTTTGCTGATCCTTTCCGCCCAACTGAAGCTGAGCCTGATGCCCCATATCCATGCAGAGCGAATCATCCGGCAGATGAAACGGGTTGAAATTTTGCTGCTGGCCAAAAACCACAAGCGGGACGAGAAGAACTCTACGTCAGCCTGAGCAGGGATAAAACCTCGGCAAAGGCCGGAATATGTTTCTCCTGCGGGGTGGTTCGGGTGTCATTGCCAAACAGCATTGCATAGCCATGCACCAGCGACCAGACCGCAGTTTCCGTGCCTTGTTCAAACGGGGCGCAGGCCTCTTGCAGGATATTGTAGGAAGCGATGGAATGGGTCAGGAATTCCTGCCATGTCTGGGAATCAAACAGCTCCGGTTGCAATTCGCGCGGCAGGAAGATGAATTCGAACAGGGCCGTATGTTCACGGGCAAAGCGGATGTAACCCGCGCAAATGGCCTGCAGGCGGGCGTGCGGGGTAGGGGCGGCCTGATCCCGCTCGGCAATCATCGCCGCTGTCAGCAAGGTATGCGCCCGCGTGACAATCGCCAGTTCCAGACTACCTAAACCCTTGAAATGATGCGCCGGTGCTGCGTGGGATACCCCCGCTTTGGCCGCGCATTTTCGCAAGCTTAACGCGGCGGGGCCACCGTCGATCAACAGCGCAATGCCGGCGTCGATCAGGGCTTTGCGCAGGTTTCCATGGTGGTGAGGGCGTTTTTCAGAGGTCATGGGGGCAATCTAACAGATAACTTGACAGTGTCAATTTAACTGTATAGGCCACGGCCAAACTTGACACTGTCAACATAACGAGAGACCCGATGACCCGATCCAGACTCCCCCTTATCTTCCTTGGCCTGACCAGCAGCATCGTTGCGCTGGCGTCATTCCGGTTTTTATTGCTGGGGCTGGAGCAATCCTTTCCCGACATGCCGGACCAGATCAGGAACCAGCTGACGGCATTTGTTTTGCACATCTCTGCCGCGCCGATTGCCTTGGCGTTCGGGGCTGTGCAGTTCTATCCGAAATTGCGGGCGCGCCGGCCGGCTTTGCACCGCTGGATCGGGCGCGGCTATGGTGTTGCGATTCTGGTTGCCGGAGTGTCAGGCATTGTTATCGCCTTGCATGCGGCGGGCGGGAGTGTTGTCAGCACGGGGTTTGCCCTGTTGTCGGTGCTGTGGATTGGCACCACTGCCAATGCGATCCGGCTGGCCATGGCAGGGCGGATCGCCGAGCATCGCCGCTGGATGATCCGTTCCTTTGCCCTGACCTTTGCCGCGGTAACCCTGCGGCTCTATCTTCCGGCGTTTATGCTGTCGGGAATGGATTACACCGCCGCATCGCCCTATCTGGCATGGATCTGCTGGGTGCCGAATTTGATATTTGCGGAATGGTGGTTGCGGCGCTAACCGATTTTTCCCTGATTTTCCCCGATCAACCCGCGATGCAACAACAGGTGGTCGAGGATCACACAGGCCATCATCGCTTCGCCCACCGGCAC
>JALWOO010000675.1 GCA_027083485.1 Amylibacter sp.
CCGTAAGCGTCATAGGCAAACAGCCGCATACCGTTGGCATGGCCGGGCAGTTCCAGATCATAGTCGAATTTCAGGTCTTTTTGCGGGTCGAAATCATAGGTCGGGTGACCTTTGGGCTGCACCTGACAGCGCGCGGCGATACGCCGCTCGGCGGCCTCGGCTGCTTTGGCGGCGAAATCCTCGGGCGTGAACCCGTCCAACCCCAAAACCACGGCGCGATCCGTGCGATGCCCTGTGCCGGTAAAGGCCAGCGAGCCATGCAGCGAACAGCCAAGGCGCGCCGGTTTGATCCGGTGCTCCAGCAAGGTATCCAGAAACATGCCCGCAGCCGTCATTGGTCCCATGGTATGGGAGGAGGACGGGCCAACGCCGACCTTGAAGATTTCAAATATGCTCAGAAACATGGAAACTGCCCTCATTAACCGACCCTGAATGCGCCATCAGGGCGGTTTGTGAAAGTCCATAAACGACATTTCGCAGCCGTTTCAGCGGTCTTTGCCCGCAGATTTTCACAAAGGGCGACGAATTCGCCCTTACTGCCTGCGCGGATTGCCCGTATAAGAAAGCCAACAAAGTTTACAGGGTGGATCAAGGTATGGAATTCTCTCCGATTGACAAAGCAAAATTCGTCGCGGCCAAGCGGGCGGTCGATTTTGTCGAAGACGGCATGCGGGTTGGTCTGGGGACGGGGTCCACGGCGGCATGGATGGTGAAAATGCTGGGCGAACTGGTCCGCGACGAGGGGCTGAAATTCCGCGCCGTGCCAACCTCGGAACGCACGGCGCAACTGGCGCGCGAGGTCGGGATTGATGTCTATACGCTGGACGAGGTCAAATGGCTGGATCTGACCATTGACGGGGCGGATGAATTCGACCCCGGTTTGAACCTGATCAAAGGCGGCGGCGGGGCTTTGCTGCAAGAAAAGATCGTGGCCATGGCCTCGGATCAGATGGTTGTAATTTCGGATGCCTCCAAATCCGTAGAGGTGCTCGGGGCCTTTGCCCTGCCGGTGGAGGTGGTGAAATTCGGCTGGCAAACCACCAAGCAGCTGATCGAGGAATGTTTGAGCAATGTCAACGTGTTGGGTGAATCTGTTTCCCTGCGGATGCAGGACGACGGCCCGTTGCTGACCGATGAGGCCCATTACATTCTGGACCTGCATTTGAAACATATTGAAAACCCGCGCGAGCTGTCCCTTATCCTCAATCAGGTGCCCGGCGTGGTGGAAAACGGCCTGTTTCTGGATGTGGCTGACGTTATCGTGATTGGACATGGTGACGGGCGGGTCGAGGTCAGGGATATCAATAATGGAACGGTCGATAATGAACAAATCGACATTCTGTTGAACGAAAACCTGTTTGCGGACATCGAGGACTGATTGCATGGAATATGACTATGACTTGTTTGTGATTGGCGGCGGCTCTGGCGGGGTGCGCTCGGCGCGGCTGGCGGCCAATACCGGTGCCAAGGTCGGGCTGGCCGAAGAATACCGCTATGGCGGCACCTGTGTTATTCGGGGTTGTGTGCCGAAAAAGCTGATGGTTTATGCGTCGGAATTCGCCAAGTCCTTTCAGAATGCCAAAGGCTTTGGCTGGACCATCGGGGAAACCCGTTTTGACTGGTCAAAACTAATCGCAGCCAAGGATGACGAAATTCACCGGCTGGAACAGATCTACGCCAAGAACCTCAAGGGGGCAGGGGTGGAATTGTTTGATGCCCGCGCAACCCTGAGCGGGCCGCATGCGGTGACCCTGTCCACGGGACAGGTATTCACCGCCAAAACCATTTTGGTTGCCACAGGGGGAACCCCCTTTGTGCCGCCGGTGCCGGGCAGCGAACATGCGATTACCTCGAACGAGATTTTCCATCTGGAAAGCCAGCCTAAGCGGATGCTGGTTGTGGGCGGGGGCTATATCGCCTGTGAATTTGCCTGCATTATGAACGGGCTGGGCACCGAGACCACACAATTTTATCGCGGCGAACAGATCCTGCGCGGCTTTGACGGCGAGGTCCGTGGCTTTGTCGCCGAGGAAATGCGCCAGAAGGGTGTGAACCTGCATGTGGGCACCGATGTGACCAAAATCGAAAAGATCGGTGATGTGCTGCAAGTGACCTGCACCAACGGGCAGAAACATGAATTCGACACCATTTTATATGCCACAGGACGGGTGCCGAATGTGCGCGATCTTGGGCTGGAACTGGCCGGTGTTGAACAGGGACGCAAAGGGCAGATTGCGGTGAATGAATATTCGCAAACCTCTGTGCCGTCGATTTATGCCGTGGGCGATGTGACCGATCGGGTGAACCTGACGCCGGTGGCAATCCGCGAGGGCGTTGCCTTTGTTGAAACCGTGTTCCACGACAACCCGACCAGTCCGGACCATGATTTGATCCCGACCGCCGTGTTTACCCAGCCAGAAATCGGCACTGTGGGGCTGGGCGAGGAAGAAGCCCGCGACATCGAGGATATCGAAGTCTACGAGGCTACTTTCCGCCCGATGATGCATATTCTGGCCGGTAATTCCGAACGCATGCTGATGAAACTGATCGTTTCCAAGGCCACCCGCAAGGTGCTGGGCTGTCATATTGTCGGCCACGGGGCTGGTGAAATGATTCAGCTGGCCGGTGTCGCCGTCAAGATGGGGGCCACCAAAGAAGACTTTGATGCCACCGTGGCAGTACATCCAACAGCCGCCGAAGAACTGGTTACAATGAAAACACCTGTCAGATAGCTTGATTATTTGATAAAAGGGCACAGATGGCCCTGTAGAGTTTCGTAAGAAAGGACAATCTCGAAAGATGACGAGCAACAATTCAGGCGGCCCTTGGGGCGGCGGTGGTAATCGCGGTAACGACGATAAGCCGCGCAAGCCACGCGATCAGAAACCGGGCCAACCCCCGCAAATGCCCGAGATCGACGAGATCGTGCGTAAAGGCCAGGAGCAACTGCGTGTGTTGATGGGCGGCAAAGGCAACAACAACCGCGGTGGCGGCAGTGGCCTGCCTTCCGGTGGCAACTTCGGCAAGGGCGGGGTTGTATTGGTCGGTCTGGCGGCGGTCGCTGTCTGGACCTTTGCGTCCTTTTATCGGGTAGATACCTCGGAACAATCCATCGAGCTGATGTTTGGCAAATATTCCCAAACCGGCGAGGAGGGGCTGAACTTTGCCCCCTGGCCGGTTGTGACCAAGGAAATCGTGCCGGTCACGCAGGAACGGACCGTGGATATCGGTGTCGGTCGCGGCTCCAGCTCTGATGCGGGCTTGATGCTGACCGGGGACGAAAACATCGTCGATATTGATTTTCAGGTGGTCTGGAACATCAATGATCTGCGCAAGTTCCTGTTCAACCTGGCCGATCCGGAGGACACAATTTCAGCGGTTTCCGAATCTGCCATGCGTGAAATTATTGCCCGCTCCAATCTTGCCCCGATCCTGAACCGGGATCGCGGGGTGATTACGCAGGAACTGGAAAGCCTCATTCAGGCCACGCTGGATTCCTATCAGTCGGGCGTGAATGTGGTGCGTGTGAACTTTGAAAAGGCCGACCCGCCGATCGAGGTCATCGACGCTTTCCGCGAGGTTCAGGCTGCTGAACAAACCCGCGATACGCTGGAAAAAGAGGCGGATAAATACGCCAACCAGAAACTGGCGGCTGCCCGTGGTGAAGCGGCGCAATTGCTGGAAGAAGCCGAAGGCTATCGTGCGCAGGTGGTCAATCAGGCCGAAGGTGAAGCCTCGCGTTTCAACGCGGTTTATACCGAATATGCCAAAGCACCGGACGTGACC
>JALWOO010000676.1 GCA_027083485.1 Amylibacter sp.
TTTCCAGAACCCCGATACGGAATTCGCGCGGCACATCGGGAGCCGTCAACACATGCGTCAGACCTTTGGCCACCTTTGGCCCTTGCAGGGCAAACAATGCCAAGGCCGCGTGGCGGGCGGCTTCGGGGTCGCCCTTGATGGCGTTTTTCACCGCATCCGCCAGTTTATCATCCGTAAACCTGTCCGGATTGGCCGCGATGATTTTGAACACTTCCGCGCGAACAGCCGGGTCCTTGTCTTCGATCAGATCCCACAACAGGGGCAGATTATTCAAACCGGCATGGCGCACCACGGCGGCACGCACAGCGGCATCTTCGTCTCCGAACAGGGGCGCAAGGCGGGGATCATCGCCGGGCAGATAGCCCAAAGCCAGCGCGCGGATAGCAGCCGATTCATCCTCAAGCATTTTGGCCCGCAACGCATCGAGGTGAGGGTTATCGGAAACGCCAACCGCACGGGCTATCCGGCGACACAGGCGAGGATTACCATAGCCGAACAGCTTTTCGAGCGCCTTGGCCCCCGGTTCGCCCAATTTTGCCAACGCCTTGAACGCGGGTTCGGTTACGTCCTGCCCCATTTCATCGGCAAGGGCCTTCATGATGTGGGGAACGGCTTCTTCATCGCCCAAATCTCCCAACCCCCGAATAGCAGCCAGCTGAATATCGGCCCAGTTGTCCCAGCCGGTTTCGTAAAATTCACCTTCATCCCAGGCGATTTCCTCGGCCCCGCGTGACACGGCCAACAATCGCAGGATCGGCACAACCGGCGTGAATTTCATGGCCACCAGCGCCGGAATCACGGCCTTTTTGACCTCGGAGTCCGGATCACCAATCAGGTTATCCATCAGCTTGCGCGCGGTTTTCGGATCTTTCACCTGACCAAGAGCCGTTGCCGCATCCACCCGCACATCCGGGTCTTCGTCCATCAATGCCGCCACCAGGGCAGCAGTGGTATCGGATTGCGAAACCTGACCCAAAGCCCGCGCTGCAGCACAACGATGCACATCAATGCCATCCTTCAGAATTTCCACCAGTTTTTGTGTTGCTTGCGATTTCATAACGAACCCGTTCTGTTTTGATCCTGCCCAGATTAGCGGCTCCTCAATGCCCGTCATTGACGGGTATCAAGACCGGAACACCGGCCCCCATACGCATGGAGGCCGGTGGTAACATTTCTGTGATCTGGGTGACGGTCACGCCACCCTTAGCCGCTATACGACGATGTCACGCGGTGCGAAGGACATAGAACGGAACGAGCGTTTGTAAGGTGATTCACCAATTTTGGTGACCTTCGCGATGCCCATTTTGTAGTTGTAGTTCCCGCTGATCCAGTCGACGACCCGTCCGGCCAAAGCATTGGCTGGCTGGGACGCATGCAGGAAGTCCATATACATGACCCCCGGCTTGACCGCCCGTGTCACTATGGCGACCGCTGTTACAGCTGCTTCTGTAAACTCCACATTTCCGTTGGCCAACTGACCCGAGAAAGAATAATCGGACCCTTCAACCCCCAAGGTGGTGTCTTTCAGGCCAGGTACCCGATCGTTGGACAACAGGACCATATCACCGCTTTCGATACCGCGTTTGGCTGCATCTTCTTCGTTGATTTCAACCCAGTTGGCAGGCCAACGCTGCACGATGTAGGGACGACGGGTATCGTCGAAACCGGACTGCCAGCGTTCATTGGCACGACCCGAAGTACACCACAGCTCATCACCCTTCGGTTTCATCCATTCCCAATAGTCAGAGAACAGTGACCATGGTGATTTCTGGATGTTACACTTACCGGTCTGGCTGTTGAAATGGGTGATCTTCTTGTTGAACATGTTCAACGCGGTTGGCCCGTTTTCCGGCAGCTTTTTGGTGGTGTCATGCAGGCGGACAGAACCTTCCAGCGTGCCATCATCATGCATGTAAACCGGTCCCTGAATACCATTGGTCCCCATTTCGCGGAACTTCTGGTGCAGGGTCTTGCCCTCGCGGTGCGCAGCAACTTTGACCATGTTAAAGTCTTTGCGGCTACCCCGGGTGAACTTGGCGGCTTCTTCTGCCACATCGTTCGAATTTTCCCAGTCAAAGCCTTCAAAGCCCATTTTCTTGGCCAGCTGCGAAATGATCCACCAATCAGGTTTCGCCTCGCCCGGTGCATCATAGAATTTTTGATACAGACGGATGCGGCGTTCACCATTGGCCCGCAGGAAGTCTTCTTCGCCCCATGTTGCGGCAGGGAAGATAATATCCGCGAACTGGTTGCCGATCGGGTCAATCAGATAGATGTCCTGATTGACCAGCACCATGCCGCCACTATCCACACGCGCCTTGAGCGTTTCGAGAATTTTCTCGCGGTTGATGGATCGGACCTGATGCGGGTTGCCGCGGGTCAGTTCGTGGAAACGGGCGGACAGTTGTTGCGAGCCGAGCATGGACTGGATCCACGTTGTCCCGATCACATGCGCCATACGGGTGTGGCCCGCCATGGTGTAGGTATCGGTATCAAGCGCGCGACGGCGACGACCTGGCAGTTTTTGTGGCGATTTGTTGCGCGGATACCCGCCACCACCGACACCACCACGCTGGTGACCACCGGCACGGCCGATCATCTGACCCGGACGCCCACCGGCCCCAACGATAATACCCAAGGCAGAAATCGCCTGTGTGTTACCGGTGTTGTTGGACCAATAGAAGCCCTTCTCGATCATGATCGAGGTTTTGGGCCGCTTGCCGTCCTCTTTGGGTTTGGCCATCATCTCGGCAGCGAGCTGGATTTTCGCAGCGTCCACACCGGAAACTTCGGCAGCATTTTCGAGCGTGAACTCGTCTTGTGCCAACAGCCATTTGGCCCAGTCGTCAAACCCTTTGGTCTGGAATTTGCCCCAGGTTGTACGCCACTGCCAAGGGGTGTTCCGTGTCCCCTGACCAAAGCCGGAGCTGGATCCCCATTTGTCGTTAACCCAGTTCTTGATCCATTCTTTGTCCTGCCAACCATTTTCAACAATGATCCGCGCGATAGCGTTCACGACCAACAGATCGGTCCCCGGATTCACATCCAGCCACAGGCCGCCATTTTGTTCGGCAAAGGCAACACCGGCAGTTTTGCGAGGCACCATAAAGATGGCTTTCTGGCCCCCTTGAATTGCCGGCATGATCCACTGCGTAAACAGAATGGTTTTGGTTTCATAAGGGTCTGTACCGCAGATCAGCAGCGTTTCCGCATCATGCCAATCCTGATAGGACGCCCCGAAGTTATCAAAACCGGCATCCCGGAAACCCGGTGTCGAAGATACGTTCGACGGGGTATCGTGGAAGGTAAAGTTGGCGGTATTGATCGAACGCAAAGCGTATTTGGTGATCGCATAGGTGTTCTCGATATACTGATACGAGTAGGTTTTCACACCATAGGCATTGGTCCCGTGCTTCTTGATAACGTATTTCGCCATCTCGGCTGCGATATCCAGCGCAAAGTCCCATGTCACCGGCTGCAACATACCGTAGATCCGCATCATTGGATGCTTCAGACGATCGCGGGTCGGTTTTTCCGGGTTATAACACTTCTGCGCGATACAGCCACCACGCAAGGAACTGTCACCATTGACGTTAACCGCATGCGCATCTTTGTCAGGAATGATGACAACATGGTGTGGTTCGCCCTTGTGCAGCACGATATTGTGCTGGTTCGGGGCAACCCATGGGCCAAGAGTTTCGACCGGAAAATCCGCATTGAACGCATTTTCACTGGCAGCCGTGCCACCGGTTTTCCCGCCTTTAACAGGCCAGCGGTAAACCTTGTAGCCACAGGCAACGATGCAGTAATCACAAGCAGTAGTGATGACTTCCGCATCCTTTGGCGGCAGGGGGACGTTTTCATCCGGAATATAATATGGAGTAGACATGTTTTTCCTCCCTAACCGTGCAGGTTATCTTTGCGGCCATAAATCAGGCCAAAAATGCCGGTGGCGTATACGTCGTCACCATCAACTTCCAACAGGATCTGCGGCAGGCTTTGGTAGGCCTGGCCGGAAATCAGAATCCCGTGGCGAGTCAAATCATAAGTAGACAGGTGCAGCGGGCATGCGCCCAATGACTTGGTGTCTTTCTTATAGCTGCCATCAAGTGATCCGCCCTGGTGGGTACAGGCGTAGTTGAACGCAACCACATCCTGTTCCGCGCCAACACCACCGCCGGCTTTTACGCCCAGTTTCACGATCATGTTGTCGGAATATTCACCTTCGTCGGGATAGCTGAAATCAAACGGCTCATCCTGTTTCAGGCTTGACAGTTTGGTAATGAACTTACGCGGATATTCGGTGATTTGCGCAGGAACCTGTTCGGCCTCTGCGGTGCCCGCATTCAGCGTAATCATGATGGTTGTCGTCGCACCGGCCGTACCAATCAGGAAGTTGCGACGAGAAACCAGACACTTGTGCCCGACCTTCTTTGCAATCTCCTTACGGGCCATGCCGTCTGCGTTTTTTGCTTCGTTAGTCATTGTTAATCCTTTCCTGACGCTTACTCGGAAGCCAGCGCTTCGTAGGGTGGCAATACAGGGGGTTCGACACGCAGCTCATCGCCACTAAAGGCTTCGAGGAAGGAGACCAGTTGCGCCACTTCTTCGTCGTTCAAACCCAGAGGTTTCAGCTTGCTTGTTTTTGTCGATGCCATTGTGCCATCGGTGAAATCGTTCTCGCCACCACCGGCGTTATAGAACTGCACAACCTCTTCCAGATCCCAGAAGGCACCATTGTGCATGTAAGGGGCGGTGTAGAGTGTGTAGCGCAGAGGCGGTGTGCGGAACTTGCCCATGTCTGCTTTTTCCTTGGTGCGGAAATACAGGCCCGGATCGTCCTTCAGCTCGCGGTACATATCCTGAGTCACGCCTTTTGCATAAATCTCGTAGCGGAAAGTTACCTGTGCAAGGCCGTCTTCTTCCCAACGTTCTGCGGGCGGAACACCAAGATTATAGTAGTTCTCGTCCGTTGCCTGCGCGCCGTTGTGGCATTGAATACAACCGGCTTTGCCGTTGAACAGTTCCATACCTGCAACCTGATCTTCGGTCAGGGCGGATTTGTCACCGGCCAGATATCTGTCAACCGGCGTATCATTCACAATCAAGGTGCGTTCAAAGGCGGCAATCGCTCTCCAAGCATCCCCGATCAGCGGATATTCGGTGCCGAACACCTCGTTGAACCGTTTGCGATATTCCGGAATGAACGCCAGACGGGTTTCCATCACGTCGTTTTCACCATTTCCGGCAACCGCCCCTTTGGCAGCACTCGGAGCCTGTTTTTCAAGCGATGCAGCTGCACCGGCCCAGAACAACTGACCCAGATAGGCCGAGTTGATAACCGACTGTGAATTGCGCCAGTGAACCGTGCCCGGATAGCCGCGAGACAGGCTGTCGCCAAAAGCCCAACCCTGATCCGGTTCGTGACATGTCACACAAGCTGTAGAAGCATCGCCACCGACACGGGGATCCCAAAACAGGATTTTGCCCAACTCGACCTTGGCGTCCGTCTGCTTGTTATCCAGTGGAATCGGAGGATCACCCAAAGGAGCCAAAGGGGCGTATTTACCCATTTCTCCGGCATTAACCATCGCAGCAGACAGTGCAACCGCCGCAGCACCGGCCATGAGAAGGAAAGTATTTTTTACGTTTTTCATGATTTCTCTCCGGTCCTAGTTCTGAACTTCGCGCCAATTTTCGATGGCGGGATAGTTGGTTGAAATTGGACCTTCCCAAACATATTCGGGACCGGTCAGCGGATCACCAGACAAGGCCTCAAGGAAAGCAACAATGTCTTTTTGCTCGGCAAAGGTCAGGCCCAGAGGCTTGATCCGTTCGTCCTTGTTGGCATCTTCGCCACCACCGGCATTGTAGAAGGCAACCACTTCAAACAGCGTGTCGAAAGTACCGTTATGCATGTAGGGTGCGGTGTACTTCAGCTCGCGCAGCGTTGGTGTGTTGAACTTGCCGATATCGCTGCCGTCGGCAGGATGGCGGATGATCTGCGCCCCCACATCACGGCGCACGTTCATGTAGTTTTCGACACCCATGAAGCTGGCAAATGCGGCATAGGTCATGTGGCGCATCGGGTCTGACCAGATTTCCGGATTTTCAGCCACGCCAATATTATAAACTTTGTCGTCGGTCAGACGCGGGCCGTTATGGCAACTGGAACAACCGGCTTTGCCTTCGAACAGTTCCTGACCGCGCTTGGCAGCATCGGACATGGAGCCTGTATCAAATGGGGCACCTTTGGAGATCAGCGTCTTCAGGTATTCCGGGATCGCCTTGCGAACAGACCCGTTTGAAGGTTCGCCATAACCGGCAGCCTTGAACATTTCGACGTAAATCGGATCCTGCTTGACCCGTTCCTGCATCAGGCGCATGTCCATGTTCATGCTGTAATCTTCGGTGATACTTTCGCGGGTCACGTCGTTCAGATTTGTGCCTATGCGGCCATCATGGAACCAGTTTTCCGCCAGTGCCGTATTGATCAGGGTTGGCGTATTTCGAAACCCTTTGGAACCGGGATAGGCCATCGACAAAGGCAGACCATCGGCGAAACCCTTTTCAGGTTGGTGACAGGTTGCACAGGAAATAGCCGCATCCCCTGACAGGCGTTTGTCAAAGAACAGACGCTTGCCCAGCTCTGCTTTCGCCGCATTGACTTCTGGTCCTACGACAGGTCCCAGCGCCATTTCATCCGCCATTACCGGCCCGGCCAAGACGGTCGCGCTTAGCAGCGCAGCCCCTACCGTCAGCGCCGATCCGCGTTTGAATCGAGACATCTTCATTGATTTCCCTTTCTTGCTAAATGTGAAGTCGACTCACGGGCAACACCCACGGGACAACTCGATAATCCTGAGCAAAGGTCGCAATGCAGGGGGTCAGCGTCATTGATGGCTATCAAGGTTTTAAGGAAACCTCACTTTTTCGAGAGAATAATGACCTTTTATCCACAAAAACAAAAACCCCGCATTTCCAGGGAAATACGGGGTTAAATGTGATTATTTCAGTCGGAATTACTTCTGGGCAGCACCCTGTGGCCCTGAAGACAGACCGGTGAACATCTCTTTCAGGCGGGTAAAGAACCCTTCACCCGAACCGCCGTTTTTGGTCTTCTTCCGGATGTCCTTCATTTGCCCCTCAAACGCTTCAAAGGCCTCTGCCGTGTCATACTCCAGCGCCTTGCCAAGGGCGATCTCGGCATCCAGCCCATCCAGCAATTTTGCCAATCGTGCGTTTTCTTTGTCTGTGCGGTCTGCTTTTTCGCTCAGCTTGGCCGCTTCTGTAATCAGCACAGCCGCCCGTAACATTGGCAAAGGCTGGACCTCTTGCAGCACCACAAGTGTTGCCAACGCATTGCCCAGAACCGCCTCGGCGTCCTTGACCTTGTCATCCTTGATCAACGCCGCTGCGGATTTCAGAGCCAGCGGATAGGTGCCCAAAGGAATATAGGTCACATCAATATCCACTTCGCTGGCCAAAGGCGTAATCAACATTCGTGCCTTTTGGAGCTGGTGGTCTTTCATCAAACGCAATGCCGCACGTTTGGTCGTATTGATTTGATCCGGTGTTAGAGCGGTGTCCAGTACAGTTGTTTTCACATCAACAGGCACCAGCGCCAGATCTGGGTTGTGAGTCAGCGTGACTTCCAGCTTGCCAACAGCACGTTCAATCGCGGCGATGGCCTCGTCATTCTTTTTGTCAGCCAGCGCTTTGATCGCCGCATCCGTTTCCTTGAGCGCCTGAAGCGCGTCTTCCATTACCTGCGTCGCCCCATCGCGCGCAGTGGTTTCCGCAGCCTGATTGGCCGCAGATTTCGTAGTTGTTTCCTCTGCCAGTGCCGGAACCATGGCAAAGCCGGCCATTGACAGAGCCAGTACAGTATTTTTCCAATTCAACATTTTCAATCCTTTCAGGGTTGGGCAAAAGCCCGTTAGCCCCCTGATCAGGACGATCAGCCGAAGGGAAAGCCCAAAAAAGAATGGCGTGACCGCAATCCTAAATCAGGAGTTTCGTGCCCCATAAGTATGAAAGCCGCCCCATCTTTCAAGGGGAGCGGCCAGTTTTTTTTGAAGTTTCTTCGTGCATTACACGTTGTTATACCGCCGCCGTGCTGCAATCGCGATGCCGATGAACAACAGGCCTGCCAGTGCTGCCGCTGCCGCTGCAATCGCCATGATCCGGTTGGGGTTTTCTTCCGGCTCCAGCAGCACCCAATACCACGCGGTAAAGGCCTGGCGCAGCCCTTCTTCGCCATTCAACCCATCCCAATCGGCAAAAGCAATCGGGGTGTAAACGCCTTCCTCGAATTGCAAATCCTCGGCAGTATCGGTTTTCAGCGACCGCTTGAACACCACGCGCCATTGGCCGTCTTTCCAGACCCCATTGGCCGCCAATGCGGAACTGTCGGCGCGGGGTTTGGGCGGCTTAGCCTGACCCTTGGCATCGCGTATTTCCACAATTGCGGGGGCCGCGAGATCCTCTGACGGAGCCGCCCAATACCACAGGTTTACCGGATTCTTTTTGTCGCCAAGCCGGAAATACGGTTTTTCATTGGTGCCGCTTAGCGCAGCCGGGAATTGCAGGGCAACCGCATCACGCGTGGGGTCCACCCCCTCCAGACGATAGGCCTTTTCCAGATCGGAGCCGGGAACCGAATAGGTACGGTCATCCATATCCACACGGAATGCAATATCCCGATCATTATACAGCACCCGCACAGTGACCATGTCATTCAGGGAGGTAAACAAGCGCGGCTCCTTGATAATATTCGGTGCCATAGCAAAGGTCATTGGCGGGGCTGTATTCCAGATTTCATCGGCGGGATCGTCGGGCAAATCACCATCCACCCGCAAACCACGGATCACGGAGTCGCCCTCGGTCAACGGGGTCGCGCTATCGCGCAGGGTCATCACATAATTGGCAATCGCCCAACGGTCCTCAAGGCTCATAGTGCTGGTGTGTTCCGGCATCGGCGTGCCCGGAATACCGGCGCTCAGACGTTGAAACACATCCGCCGCGGTTTTGGTCCAGCGCCATGTTTCAGGACGGGTCAGGTTGCGCGGCCAGATACGGGCCTGCGCATCGTCCTTGAGCCGTTTGCCCGAGGTGATATTGCCCCGTCCCGCCTCGCCGTGACATTGCACACAGGCCTTCACAAACTGTTCCCGCCCCAAGGCCAGCAATTCCGGTGTTACCTCTTTTGGCGGTGTGCCCATTTCGATCGGCGTCAGATCCTCCGGATCTTCTTCTTCCCAACCGCCAAACTCCTTGATCAACTGGATCAGGCCGGTGACTTCGGCATCAGACAGCAGGGTTTTCCACGCCGGCATAGCGGTGCCGGGCAGGCCCTCCATGATGGTGCGGCGCAAATCTTCGTCAGTGGGAAATTCGCTATCTGCATCGGTGGTTTTATATTTGAACAAACCAAGGGTGAAATCACGCGGGGCCGGATACATACGATCCGCCACGACACCAAGCCCGTCGCCTTCTTCGCCATGACACTGCGAACAGCGTTTCATGTAAACGGCCTCGATCGCATCCGCATCAAGGGGGGCATTCGGGTCAACCGGCGCGGTTTCCGGTTCTTTCGGTTTGTCTTCCAGCTCCCAGCTGCGTGGCTCATATCCGGTATAGTCATAGAGGAAGGAAATGATTTTCCAGACGTCGTCCTCTTGCAACATTTCCTCCCAGACCGGCATGGCCGACGCCCAAGGCGTGCCCTCGCGCGGCAGGCCCGGCCCGCCTTTGGTGATCCGCCAGAACAAGAACGCCTCTTGCAGCTGGGCGATCATGCCCACATCCTGAAAATTGATCGGACGAGGGGTGAATGTCTTGGCAAAATGGCCGGTACCGTCCAGCAAATCGCCATGGCAGAACACGCAGTTTTTGTAATACAGTTCTGCCCCTTCGGCGACGATTTCCTTGTATTCATCAGAGGCTTCGTCAAACTCTTCGCGATAAGGGTTTTGCAGTTTCAGCAGATCATAAGTCTTGCCATAAGCCTTGAGGCTGGAAGGCGGGGCTGGATGCACCGTGCGCAATTCAACGGGCGACACGATCTTGGGCTTCACGGCGTTAAAGGTCAGGTATCCGACACCGGCCACCACACCCACAAAGGCAACAACCCGCAACAGCATCAGGCTTGGTGCCCCGAACAACGCCAGCAAAGGCGCAAAAAAGCGGGCCGCCGTTTTGTTGTCAAACGTTACCACCAACAGCACGGCGACCGAACAGATCGACATATACCAGATCAACAAAGCCTGCGGGATCGGCGGGTTCAGCACATAGGCGAACACAGTGTACAGACCGCCCAGAACAATGGCAGACCACAACAGAGGGTGTTTTAAAAGTGACATTATTCCCTACTCCGGCAGGTTCATCAGGTAATCAAGAAGCAGCGTCATTTCGCTGTCGGCGATGGTATCGCCAAAATCATCCGGCATCAGGTCCGGCTCAAAGCCCTCAGCAATACTCGCATTCGGATCGGTAATCGCGGTTTGCAATTCTTCGCGGCTCATGCGCTTGGCAATGCCTTGCAGGCGCGGGCCAACGTCGGCTCCGGAATCGTCCAGATCGTGGCAGCCGGCACAACCGAACTTGTCGATCACCTCAAGCCCCGACGTAGCCAGCGGCTCTTCCTCGTCGACTTCCTCTTTGGGGGCCGCTTCCGGCAAGGCCAGCAGGTAATCCACAATCAGCAGCAATTCGGAGGTGTGCATTTCCTCGGAGAAATCTTGCGGCATCAGGCCGGCGCTAAACCCTTCGGCAATAGTGGCGTTCGGGTCAAGAATGGCTTCCATGACCTCTGCACGGCTCATGCGGTTGGCAATGCCGCCCAATTCCGGCCCCAGATCCGCTCCGCTGCCCTTCAGGTTATGACAGGCGGCACAATTGTATTTATCAATCGCGGCCAATGCATCTGTAACGGGGGCCTCGACCATCCCTTCGGCAGATGGCGTCTCGGCAACCGGGGCTTCATCCGCACTGGGCAGGGGAACGGTCGGCTCCAGCCCTGCACGGTCCTGAAGGAAGGCGATCACCGCATTCATTTCAACGTTTGACAGCTCGATCGGAGCCTTATCGACCACCGGCATCGGCGATTCCGTATCGTTGGTACCCTTTTTCCCGAACCCGGCAACCACATAGGCAGACGGGTGTTGCATGGATTCCCGAATATAGGCCTCGATGGCCTCCGGCCCCGATTTACCCGCTGATACGCCGGTATATTTTGGATCGGCCAAACGGGAAGGGAATGTTGCGGCAAGATCCATCTCAAGCATGTCAGGGGCACGCCCCATGCCGTTATGGCAGAGCGTACAGGTTCCCTTGCCGGTGAACAGGGATTCGCCCAGCGCGATCATTCCCTCCATATCCAGACCATCGGTTGACACCTCGACAGGTTCTGACAGGTCCGGCTCCACTTGCGGCAAAGTATGGGCAAACAGGGCATAAAACCCCAATAATACCGTGCTAAACACGATTACTCTGAGGAAAGTCATGCTGAACCCTCCGTGCCTTTCTGCTTGGTTTGTCCAAGTCTCGACAGCCAGAAAACGAAAACCATAACGGCCATAAACAACAACGTAACCGCAGTAATCACGTTGCCTGCATCGCCGACTGTCGGAATATAGGCGTCCACCGAGTTATCCTTCATGATCGTGTAGATATGCCAGTTGGTTCGCAGGCTGGAGCGGATATACCCCATCAGCCCCATCAGCCATGTAAAAGCCACCGGCAGCACGAACAGCGCATATTGCGACCGTTCTGTCATACGGCCCCAGTGGACCTTTTCCGAAATCGACCCGCGCAGCATGAACACATCAATGATAACCGATCCGATGATAATGGTCAGCGTGCTGACCACCTGCGGCACCGAGGCCCCGACCTTGTAAACAGTCGGGGTGATATAGCCGTAAATGCCCGCCCCGACGATATTGGCTATCCCGATCACATAAAGCGCGACCACAACCATATTGGCACTGCCCGCCCAAGCCACCACCGGCACACGGGAAGAACGATAGAACATCTGGAACGACATAAAGGTAAACACCAGCATCAGGTTCACTGCCGTATTTTTAGCAGGCATAATGCCAAGCGGCCCCAGCAACTTATGATGGGTGCCGCCAAGGTTCTGAATTTCCGCCGTTGACAGGATCAACGTGTGCGGCGTGACCCAAACGAGGAACCCCCCGACAATCACCACCGCGATATATTTCACGTATTTTGCATACTGCGCCCCGCGATCCGTACGCATCAGGCCGGACCACAGGTAATAATTCGCGGCCAGCATGATCGTCCCGATCAACACCGCCTGAATGATAAACAGCCATGCCAGAATCCCGCCCATGGCGGTAATCCCCATCTGTTGGGAATAGGCGTAAATTTCGGCCATCAGCCAGTATCCGGCAAAAGGCAACGGGATAAATCCGACAATGGCGATAAAATTGGATGTATACCCCATCCAGTCATAATGCGCCTTTTTGGCGGGGTCTTTCTCGGCCAGAAACATATAGGCGGAATAGCCCCCGACGATTGCGCCGCCATAAGCGATATTGGCAAGGAAGCGGTGCAGGTTCAGCGGATTCCACAGCGGGTTGCGGGTGGCCTCCCATACCGTGCCGGTAATGGCTCCACTGGGATCAATCCCGGCAGGCGACATCATAAAACTGGTCCAGGCATTGGCCACAAACATCAGCGTCAGGCCAACCGTGTTCAACAACAACCCAATTGACATGTGGTAATACTTGCGGTTGCCCCGCCGCAACGCATCCCATGAGTAAAAATAGATATACAGCGTGACCGATTCCAAACCGAACAACGCCGCATAGATCAGCATCTGCCCACGAAAGACCTTGATCATATAGCCCATCAACTGCGGATAAAACACCAGCAGCACCAACAGCAAACCACCCCCGACAAGGGCGGTCAGCGAATAGGCAGCCATGGTGATTTTCATGAACTCTCTGGCCATATTGTCAAAGCGGTCATCGCCGGTGACAACGCTCATAAATTCGGTGGCAATTGCAAACAGCGGCACCGCCAACACAAAAGCCGCCAGAAACAGATGCATTTGCGCCATCACCCAAGCCAATGTGCGCGCATTGATACCGGCAATCACCGGATAATCCATCCGCGAGGGCTTGGGCGCACCTTCCAGCACTTGTGCAACCTCTTTAGTCGCAGCCAGCAACAGATCCGGGGCAATCAGGGCAGTCAAAGCCGCCATAATCGCAAACAGGGTCGAAAGTTTCATGTTCATACCCTCTATAGCGGCATCAAATCAGCACCCACAGGCAGGCCCTGCGAGAACATGATTGATCTATCCATGAAGTAGAAAAAAGCAGCCCAGACAACCAGAGCAACCACGAATACCAACAGCTTCTTAACCATCTGCAGCCCCTCTATCGTTAATGGTGAATGGAAATTACGCCGTGATCATAGATCAGCAGCCACCAGAAAAAGATCCCCATCGCCACGGCGGTTGCGGTAAAAACCAGCTTCCCCAGCAAGGTATTTTCAGTATTTTTTGCCATAGGATTCCTGCTCCTTGAGCATCTTCAGAGGCCCCAAGCGAAACACAGCTGTTATTTTTTGTAATTGATGGCCATCAAGATTTGACCAATTTGAAAATCAGAAGGCAACTCCGCAGGCTTCTGAAATCCGCTGGCGCAAACGATCCATGTAGTGATCTATCTGTTCGCCTTCTTCTTGGGGAATCAGAAAAATAAGCTTGGCCGCCACAATATAGGGGCGCTTTTTCTTGCCGTCCCCCGGCGCATCCGTTGTCAGGATTTCCTCAACAATCATGGTGGTTTGCAACGGGTTTTTGCAATAGCGCGGCAAAGCGGCATTGTTTGCATACCAATCCGCACTGTTGAAAATAAACAGCATCACGCCCGCTGTCAGAGCAAAAACAATCAGGATTCGGTGCATCGGTGACTCGCTTGCCAGTTTCCCTTGGTGCCCTGTTTAAATGCCCTCACACCGCCCGAGGTCAACCGAAAGGCCGGGAATTTGGCCCTGAATCCCGCTTTGTAACATTTATTTACACAGCTTAACAAAATGTAACAAAATTAAAATTCCGGCGAAACAACTGCAATTTATCCAATGGCAACAATTTGTCGCCTGCCCTGAGTCGTTCTGACCACGTTGCGACAAACCAGAAACGTTAACGGCCACAAACCAAAGTGGCCATCATTAGGATCGAACAGGAATGACCCAACGGCCAGCCAAAAAATGCCTGCACTGCTCCATGTATCAAAAAACCGGGAATTTCTGTAACCACCTCACCAGTTCGGAACTGGAAAGCCTCAGCACCAAATCCCGCACCGCCACCCTGAAACGTGGCGAGGCCATCAACAGCGCGGATTTGCTGACCTGGCCAGTTGTGGCA
>JALWOO010000677.1 GCA_027083485.1 Amylibacter sp.
GCATATTGGGGCGGCGGGCCAACAGATGCCCGATGCCGAGCATTTCCACCACACGGGCCGGATCCTCCGGTCGGGCAGATTTGGGGACAAAGCGCTGGCCATAGAGCAGGTTCTGGCGCACATCCAGATGCGGAAACAGGCGGCCTTCCTGAAAAATATAGCCAAGCCGGCGTTTGTGGGTCGGCAGCCAGTGGTTTTTGGCAGTGTCGAACAGCTCCCAGCCATCACTGGAAATCCGGCCCCTGTCCGGACGCAGCAAACCGGCGGCGGCGTTGATAATCGTGGTTTTACCGGATCCGGACGGCCCGAACAAAACCGTAATGCCGGCAGGGGCCTCAAAGGTCACATCCAGATCAAAACTGCCGAAGGAATGTTTAAGCGAAACTGATAACGTCATTTACCCGCCACCCTTTTCGCTATCCGCGCCGACACCAGTTCAGACATCAGAATTGCCCCCATCGCCAGCGCGATCGAAATCAGCACCAGCCGCATTGCGGAGCCTTCGCCGCCGGGCACCTGCAAAAACGCGTGGATCGCCGATGGCAGGGTCTGGGTCTGGCCTGGAATGTTGGACACAAAGGTAATCGTCGCGCCGAACTCCCCCATGGCCTTGGCAAAGGCCAGCACCGCACCGGCAATAATTCCGGGCAGGATCAACGGCAATGTCACCGTGGTAAACACCCGCACCGGCGAGGCCCCGAAAGTCGCCGCCGCCTGCATCAGCTTGGGGTCCACGGCCTCTATCGACAGGCGAATGGCGCGCACCATCAGCGGAAAAGCCATGATCGCCGCCGCCAGCACCGCGCCGGTCCAGCGAAAGGCCAAAACAATGCCGAAATCCTGCAAAACCGCCCCGATCGGGCCTTTGGTGCCAAAGATCAGCAACAGCAAATAGCCGGTCACTACCGGCGGCATGATCAAGGGCAGATGCACCAGCCCGTTCAACAATTGCCGCCCCCGAAACTCCCCCCGCGCCAAGGCATAGGCGACGGCGATACCAAAGGGCAGGCTGATCAGGGTTGCCCAAAAAGACACCTTGAGCGACAGCACAACCGCCTGCCATTCCAGAGGCGTAAGCCAGTCCATCATTCCCCCTGCCCGCCCAGCACGACAAAGCCGAGCCGCTCAAAAACCGCACGGGCCTGTGCGTGGCGCAGATAGGCCAGAAACGCATCGGCTGCGGGATTATTCCGCCCTGCCACTTTGGCAACGGGATAAACAATCGGCGCATGGTTATCGGGCCGGAACCGCGCCACCACGCTGACGTTTTCATCGGCCCGCGCGTCCGTAGCATAGACAATCCCGAACGGAGCCTCCCCCAGCGACACCAGCACCAGTGCCGCGCGCACGTTATCGGTTTGGGCAACCTTCAGCGATAGCTGTTCCCACAGGCCCAGATGCTGCAACGCCGCCTTGCCGTAAATCCCCGCCGGCACCGCATTCAGTTGCGCCATGGCCAAGCGCCCTTCTCCCAAAAGGTCCGGCAAATCCGCCAAATCCACCGCAGGGGCCGCCGCACCGGATGCGATCAGCACCAGCTCGTTGCCCAGCAGATCAAACCGGCTGAGCGGATCAATCAGGCCTTCGCCCGCCAGAAAATCCATCCACACAGAATTGGCCGAAATATACACATCCGCCGGCGCGCCCAGCTGAATTTGCCGCGCCAGTGCCGAAGACCCCGCCAGCGACAGGCTGACCTTGTTGCCTGTCTGGGCCTCAAATCCGATGGCAATTTCTTCCAGCGCGTCTTTCAGGCTGGCAGCCGCAAAAACCGTCACTTGTCCGGCCAATGCAGGACCGAACGGCAGGCAAACCAGCAATGCCAGAAACAGATTGCGAAAGGGGCGAAGCGACATTTGCGGTTCTCCTGTGACCCCCGAAATATCGGGGATCATCCGTAAGAGCGCAAGGGTTACTTGCTTAGGGTCAGGACCTATTATTCCTGCTTCGCTGGCGTATACTCCCCGAAATATCAGAAGTTTGGGGCGCGCCGGACAGGGTGGTGCCCGTTTCAAGCGGCCCACACCTCTGAGATGAAGGGGAGTTTACGTCCAAAGGATTTGACGAACTTTCCCGCTGACTGCGTTGTTGTTGCTTGAAAATGTTGACATTTCCGGCGCAACAACGCCTGATCAGCAGAAAAATTCGCTCAAACCAGCGATGCAGGAATAATAGGTCCTTACCCTAGAATAGCCGGAAGTTTCAAATCGTTATCGCGCGCGCATTCCAGCGCAATATCATAGCCTGCATCCGCATGGCGCATCACGCCGGTTGCCGGATCATTCCAGAGCACCCGTTCCAGCCGCCGGTCGGCGTCCTCGGTTCCGTCACAGCAAATCACCATGCCGGAGTGCTGCGAAAATCCCATGCCAACACCGCCGCCGTGATGCAGGGAGACCCATGTCGCCCCGCTAGCCGTGTTCAGCAGCGCATTTAGCAAAGGCCAGTCGGACACCGCGTCAGAGCCGTCTTTCATTGCCTCTGTTTCGCGATTGGGCGAGGCCACCGAACCGCTGTCCAGATGATCGCGGCCAATCACGATCGGGGCGGACAGTTCCCCGTTACGCACCATTTCGTTGAACGCCAAACCCAGTTTGTGCCGTATCCCGAGGCCGACCCAGCAAATCCGTGCCGGCAAGCCCTGAAAGGCAATGCGCTCGCGCGCCATATCCAGCCAGTTATGCAAATGCGGATCATCCACCAGTTCCTTGACCTTGGCATCGGTCTTGTAAATATCTTCCGGATCACCGGAGAGTGCCGCCCAGCGGAACGGCCCGATGCCCCGACAAAACAGCGGGCGGATATAGGCCGGTACAAACCCCGGAAAATCAAAGGCGTCTTTCAGCCCTTCTTCCAGCGCCATTTGCCGGATGTTGTTGCCATAATCCACTGTTGGCACGCCGGACTTGTGAAAATCAACCATGGCTGCGACCTGTGTTTTCATACTGGCACGCGCGGCCTTTTCCACCGTTTTCGGCGCGCTCTCCTGCCGAGCGCGCCATTCGGCCACGCTCCAGCCCTGAGGCAAATAGCCATGCACCGGATCATGGGCGCTGGTTTGGTCCGTCACGATATCCGGCCGGATGCCACGTTTGAACAGCTCGGGGAACACATCCGCCGCATTGCCGATCAACGCTACGGATTTCGCCTCACCGGCTGCTGTCCAGCGGTTGATCATCGCCAAGGCTTCGTCCAGCGAATGGGTTTTTTCATCCACATAACGGGTTCGCAGCCGGAAATCGGCACGGGTTTCATCGCATTCCACCGCCAGACAACAGGCCCCCGCCATCACCGCCGCAAGCGGTTGAGCCCCGCCCATGCCGCCAAGCCCTGCGGTCAGCACCCATTTGCCGGTCAAATCGCCGTTGTAATGCTGGCGGCCTGCCTCGACAAAGGTTTCATAGGTGCCTTGCACGATGCCTTGGGTGCCAATGTAAATCCACGAACCGGCGGTCATTTGCCCGTACATGGCAAGGCCCTTTTTATCCAGCTCGTTGAAATGCTCCCACGTGGCCCAATGGGGCACAAGGTTCGAATTGGCAATCAGCACACGCGGCGCATTCGCGTGGGTGCGAAACACGCCGACAGGTTTGCCCGATTGCACCAGCAGGGTTTCGTCAGATTCCAGATTTTTCAGGCTGTCGACGATCCTGTCAAAATCCTGCCACGTACGCGCCGCGCGACCGATGCCCCCGTATACCACCAGTTC
>JALWOO010000678.1 GCA_027083485.1 Amylibacter sp.
CAAACAGACCCTCCGCACCGGAGGCTTTGGCCTTGGCCAGCTCCGCGGAGAAATCAAGCTGGGTTGGCCATTTGGTCATGTCGGTGCCCAGAACCTCGCCCTTGAAGGTGCGTTTGACACCGGCAACCATGCCTTTGCCCGCCGCATAGTTCGGCGCGATGATATAAAGGGATTTCACGCCCTTCTGGTTCAGAACCTCGCCCATGGCCTCGGGGCCCTGGTCGTTCTGCCAGCTGGTGGTGAAGAAATTCTTGTTGCACAGCTTTCCCGCCACAGGGCCGGGACCGGCATTGGTGGAAATCAGGAATTTGCCGTTATCCAGCGCGGATTTGCGCGAGGCCAGCAGAACGTGGCTCCAGATATAACCGGCGACGAAATCCACGTCGTCCTGTTTGACCAGCTTGTCAGTGACCTGTTTGCCGGTTTCCGGTTTGAACCCGTCGTCACCATAGATCAGGTTCACGTCCAGATCGCCCATTTTGCCGCCGATGTGTTCCATCGCCAGATCAACGGCCTTTTTGATGTCATTGCCGATGACAGCGCCACCGGTGGATAGTGTGGTGACAAAACCGATTTTTACTTCGCCGGCCTGCAAAGCCCCCGAAACCAGTAATGCGCCAAGTGCGGCTCCCCAAAATTTCTTCATTCGTTTTCCTCCCTGAATGAATTTGTCGTGTCGTTATGACCCTCTTACGGATTGTTTTCAGCATTGTTGCGCGATCGGGGCCTGTATTGCAAACTATTTTAGGCGCGAAATATAGTGCATGCCTTTGATATAACCGGTTTCTTGTTGGCTATCGTCGGCGGATTCGGGCGGGGCGGGGTTGAAAATACCGGATCAGGACACAAATTGATCAGAGTTGTTGACAAAAAACATGACAGAGCTTGACCTTTGGCATGACTTCTGTGCATTGCAACACATCTACGGGTAATATTGCCCGATCACCCGCGTTGGACTTTCTTTTGATCGCCCCTGCGCATCACATGAAAGTATTTACGTGAGCTTCACTGACCTCGGCCTTTGTGCGCCGATCCTTAAAACCTTGTCTGTTAACAAATATGAAACCCCGACTCCGATCCAGAGTCAGGCTATTCCGGCCGTCCTCAAGGGCCGCGATGTGGTGGGTTTGGCCCAGACAGGCACCGGCAAAACCGCCGCTTTTACCCTGCCGATTCTGCACCGCTTGACGGCGCAAGACACCAAAAGCCCCAAATTACGGGTGCTGATCCTGTCGCCGACACGCGAATTGGCCACACAGATCAATGATGCGATCTGGACCTATTCCAAGGGTTTGAAACTGAAATCCGCCGTTGTTATCGGCGGTGTGCCGGTGAAACGCCAGCAGCGCATGATTGCGCAGGGCATTGATATTCTGGTGGCAACACCCGGACGGCTGGAAGATCTGATCGCCCAGCGGTCTGTTTCCCTGAACCATATTGAAACCGTGGTTCTGGACGAAGCCGACCAGATGCTGGACATCGGTTTTATGCCGGCAATCCGCCGGTTGCTGAAACTGACGCCGAAGAAACGCCAGACCCTGCTGTTTTCCGCTACCATGCCCAAGGAAATCGCCGCGCTGGCCAAGGACCACCTGAGCGATCCGGTACAGGTTGCCGTGACCGAGGTGTCCTCCACTGCCGAACGGATTGACCAGACGGTTGTGCATATGGATCAAGGCTCCAAGCCGACAGCCATGTTCAAGCTGGCCGAAAAACATCCGGGCAAGCGGATTATCGTGTTCACCCGTACCAAACGCGGCGCGGACAAGGTGGCCAAACGTCTGAACAGCGAAGGCATCGGAGCCGACGCCATTCACGGCAACAAATCCCAAGGCCAGCGCCAGCGGGCGCTGGATGCATTCCGCAAAGGCTCCAAGCTGGTGCTGATCGCCACGGATATTGCCGCGCGCGGCATTGATATTCCGGATGTGGGGCTGGTTGTGAACTATGACCTGCCCAACGTGCCGGAATCCTATGTGCACCGTATTGGCCGGACGGCGCGGGCAGGGGCCTCCGGCCTTGCCGTGACCTTCTGTTCGGGGGACGAGCAAAAATTGCTGCGTGCTGTGGAAAAGGTGATCAAGAAACAGATTCCCGCGATGAATGCGGATGGTACCGTTATGCAGCCACAGGCGGCGCGCGCAATTGATAAAACCAATGCGCGCCGCACACCGGGACGCAGCAGCGGCAAGCCGAACAAACGCCAGTGGCACAAACCCCGCGGTGGCAAGCCGGGCGGCCAATCCCCGCGCCGGCGTAGCAACAAGCCGAATGCGGCCTCTGCCTAGAGCGGTTCGACTTTCGTCTGGATCAATAGACAACGCAATTCCCATTTGAGCGTTAGCGAAAGACCGGGAATTGCGTTTCAACATAAAGTCGAAACGCTTTAAAATAAAAGCCCCTGCCAATCGGTAGGGGCTTTTTCATGAGCGCTGACGCGCGTGGGGGGCGCTGCCCCCAAACCCTGCGGGTTTTCCCTCGGGATATTTTCAAGAAAATGGAATAGAGCGCTTCAGCATAGAGTCGAAATGCTCTAGCGGACAATGCGGGAGTATTTCGCGCCTTCAAGAGAGGCACCGACCATCAGGCCGCCCTGATTGAATACGATGGCATAAACCGCATCGGGGTAGGTGTTGTTGTCAATTCCGGCAGCACCTGCGGCATTGTCAAGCAAGGTGAATTCCAGATCTGCCCCCAAAGTCCAGCCATCGCGCTCGCGGAATTCACGCAAGTGGTTGCTGTCCATAAAGAACAGTACACTGGAAAACTGCTGTGCGCCGGCCTGAAAACCGAAACTGGCGGCGATCAGGTTGTAATAGTCAACCGGTGCCCCGCCGATCAGCAAGGAACCTTCGCCATAACTGCCGCCAAGGCCGAAACCTGCTTTGCGGATTTTCGGCATTACCAGCATACCGGCGGCATTATTAGCCAGATCAACGGTAAAGGGATGCAGGATTTTCATATCCCGCACTGCGCTCGCAACGTTGTTGTCGATGCGATCGCGGGCACGGTTTTTGGTGCCCCCGGAACAGGCGGCGGTCATGCCGGCACCTGCGCTCAGAATGAAACCACGCCGGGTCCATTTGCCTGCTTGGGTAAGAGGTGATTTTTGCGCCGCGGTTTTCATGGGCTGCTCCTGTGTATTGACTGCTGTTTTCGATCTATTGCCGAACTATCCCCGAGCATAGAGTGTTAATTCTGAAATGTCATCCACCCAAATACACAGGGGCAGGGGTCGGCGGAAAACAGTTTATGGCTGGTGTGTTTGCCCAATTCCGGCTAAAGATACCGAAAAAACGGGGCTGGATATGTCAGACAAACCTTATGTGATTTTGACGATGAAATGGGGCACGCTGTATAGCGCCGATTATGTTAATGTATTGTACAATGCCACGCGCAAGTTTCTGGATCATCCGTTCCGGTTTATCTGCATGACCGATGATGCCAGCGGCATTGTTGACGGCGTGGAAATCATGCCGATTCCGGAAATGGATCTGGGGGAAGGGCGGTTTGCTTTTGGCGGCTGGCCGAAACTTGCGGTGTTCAAACAGGATTTGTTCGGCCTTGAGGGGCGCGCGCTGTTTGTGGATCTGGATACGGTGATTGTCGGTGACATGAAGCCGATGCTGGAGGCCGGGGGCGGTGTGGTTCTGATCCGCGAATGGAAACGGTTCGTTGATTATTTCCGCCCGCGCCGGGTG
>JALWOO010000679.1 GCA_027083485.1 Amylibacter sp.
ACACCAGTGTCGCCGGTTGATAGTTGCGGTTCAGCTGGGTTTTGAAAATCTTGCTCCAGACCGTTTCCGTATCCGCCAGAACAACCGAAACAAACCGGCCGGCTTTTTCATCGGCAGGGGTGAGTTCCGTGTTGCTGCTCACCGTGGCTTGTCCGCCACCGGCATTTTCCAGCAGCGGAGTCACATCCACCCCGAGGAAATACCCGATGGCCAGCACCGCAATCAACCCGATGCCGCCAAGGCCTCCGGCCCGTACCGGCCCCCTGCGGCGGCGGTCTTCGATATTGCGGCTGGCGCGGCGTCCTTGCCATTTCATGCTGTCTCTCCTTGTTGTCCGTTTCAAGGTAGGTTTTCCCACAGGACGTTGCAAGGCTTGACGCGGGTTGATGCAATGCGGCACAACGGGCGAAAAAGGCAGATGCAGTGATCCGCAAACTTTATGATATAACCTTGTCTCTGGCCCAATCGCGCCACGCCGTTTGGGCCTTGGCGGTGATTTCCTTTGTCGAAAGCTCGATTTTCCCGATTCCGCCGGATATTCTGCTGATCCCGCTGATCATCGCTACGCCGACGCGGGCCTTCTGGATTGCCTTTGTTTGCACGGTCTCAAGCGTGCTTGGCGGGGCTTTGGGGTATTACATCGGGGCGGAACTCTTCGATCTGGTGGCGCGGCCGGTGCTTGAATTCTATGGCAAAATGACTGCCTTCGAGGCCTTTAAAATCCGCTTTAACGAACAGGGCCACTGGGCGGTTTTGCTCGCCGGCGTGACCCCGTTTCCCTATAAGGTGATCACCATCACCTCCGGAGCCACCGGCCTGCCGTTCTGGACCTTTATGGGCTGGTCATTACTGGCGCGCGGGTTGCGGTTTTTCATAGTGGCGGCGCTGTTGTGGAAATTTGGTTCACCCATTCGTGATTTCATCGAAAGACGTCTGGGCTTGGTGTTTTTGGTGCTTATGATACTGCTGTTTGGCGCAGTCTATTTGACGAGGATGTTATGACACGGCAAAATCTGGTTTTGGTGGCGGCTCTTGGTTCTGCCCTGATGTTGGCGGGGGCCTTTGGCTTTCAGTATATTGGCGATATGCCGCCCTGCAAGCTCTGCTTGTGGCAGCGCTGGCCCCATGGGGCGGCGGTGGTGATCGGGCTGCTGGCGATGTCGATTCCGCTGCGGCTGTGGTCTTATCTCGGAGCGCTGGCGGCGGCGACCACGGCGGGGATTGCGCTTTATCATGCCGGCGTGGAACTCAGCTGGTGGCAAGGGCCGACCTCCTGCACCTCAAGCGGGGTTGGCGGGTTGTCGGTGGATGATCTGATGAAACAGATCATGGCCGCGCCGGTTATTCGCTGCGATGAAATCCCGTGGTCCTTTGCCGGCATTTCCATGGCGGGCTGGAACGGGATTGTCTCCGCAGGTCTGGCCCTGATCTGGCTGTTTTCCGCACGGTTGAAATAGACATAAGCGCCCCGCGTTCGGGGCGCTTTTTTACTGGATCAGGTCAAACGCCGCATCAGGCTGGAGGTATCCCAGCGATTGCCGCCCATGTTTTGCACGTCTTTGTAAAACTGGTCCACAAGCGCCGTCACCGGCAGGCTGGCCCCGTTGTTATTGGCCTCTTGCAGGCAAATGCCCAGATCCTTGCGCATCCAGTCCACGGCAAAGCCGAATTCGAATTCATCGTCCAGCATGGTATAGCCGCGGTTTTCCATCTGCCATGACCCGGCCGCGCCCTTGGAGATCACATCGACCACCGCTTTGCCGTCCAGACCGGCCTTTTGCGCGAAAGCCATGCCTTCGGACAGGCCTTGCACCAGACCGGCAATGCAAATCTGGTTTACCATTTTGGTCAACTGGCCGGAACCGGCAGGCCCCATCAGGCGGCTGGCGCGGGCAAAGCACATAATCGCGGCCTCGGCCTTGGCGTAATCGGCAGGTTCCCCGCCGCACATCACCGTCAGCACTCCGTTTTCAGCACCCGCCTGACCACCGGAAACCGGCCCGTCGATGAACCCGAAACCGGCGGCGCGCGCCAGCCCGTCCAATTCGCGCGCCACATCCGCAGATGCGGTGGTGTGATCCACAAAAACCGCGCCCTTGGCCATGGCCCCAAAGGCCCCGTTTTCGCCAATGGTCACCGCGCGCAAATCATCGTCATTGCCAACACAGGCAAAAACCAGCTCACAGCCCTTTGCGGCCTGCGCCGGCGTTGTGGCCATTGCCCCGCCATGCTGCGCCACCCATTTTTCCGCCTTGGCAGTGGTGCGGTTATAAACCGTTACTTCATGCCCCTTGGCCGCCAGATGTCCGGCCATCGGATAGCCCATTACGCCCAAACCCAGAAATGCAATTTTCGCCATGTTCGCCTCATGTTTTGCGGATGTGATTGTCACTAAAGCATTGGGCTGCTATTGCAGGGGCGTCAAGGAAAAGCAGGTGTAATGGTACAAGTTTTCAAATGGTTGCTGCGGGGGTTTGTCGGGCTAAGCGCCCTGACGCTGGCCGCATTGGTGTTGGCCTATTATTTCGCCACACAGTCGATTCCCGATTATAATGCCGATTACGACATCAGCGGCATTGACGGGCCGATTGAAATCGTGCGCGACACAAATGATGTGCCGCATATTTTCCCCAGCACCGCCAATGACGCCTATTTCGGCCTTGGCTTTGCCCATGCGCAGGATCGTTTGTGGCAAATGACCATGCTGCGGCGCACCGCACAGGGGCGGTTGTCGGAACTGTTCGGCGAAAGCACGCTCAAGATTGACGACTTCATCCGCCGGCTTGATCTGGTGGAACTATCGCGGGCGTCGTTCAAATACCAGACCGAGGAAACCAAACAGGCCCTGCGTGCCTATTCCGCCGGCGTGAATGCCTGGCTGCGCATTGTCAACAAGGATGCGCTCGGGCGCGGGGCACCGGAATTTTTCATGTTCAAGCCGGAGATCGAGCCATGGACCCCGACCGACAGCCTGTCAATTTTGCGGGTGATGGCGCTGCAACTCTCCTCCAGCCTCAAAAGCGAAGTGTTGCGCGCACAGTTGTCGCTGGCGCTGAAACCCGAAAGGCTGCGCGATATTCTGCCCGATGCGCCCGGGGACTCCATCACCGCCCTGCCCGATTTTGCCGCCCTGTTTGATCCCGACCAGATCCCGCAACGGTTTGCCAAACTGGCCCCGCAACACCCGCTGGACCCGCTGCAACCGCTCGATCTGGCCGGTGCGTCCAATGCCTGGGCCGCCAATGGCAGCCGCTCTGCCGCCGGTGCGCCATTGCTGGCAACCGATCCGCATTTGAAGCTCACCGCCCCCACCGTCTGGATGCTGGCGCGCATGCAATTTCCCGATGGCGGGGTGATTGGCGGCACCATACCGGGAATTCCGGCGATCCTGATCGGGCGCAGCGACGCGCTTGGCTGGGGATTAACCAGCTCCTATCTGGATGATGCGGATGTCTATATTGAACAACTGAACCCGGAAAACCCCAATGAATACCGTGGTCTGGACGGCTTCAAACCCTTTCGCAGTAAATCCGTTGTGATCAACGTCAAGGATGCCCCCCCGCAAACGCGGCTGCTGCGCTGGACAGATAACGGGCCGGTGATTCCGGGGGAACATTACGAGCTGGGCACCATCACGCCCAAGGGCCATGTCACCAGCGTCGCCTGGACGCTGCTGGATGAAAACGACCAGTCCATGAC
>JALWOO010000680.1 GCA_027083485.1 Amylibacter sp.
TTGCGCCGCACCTGATTGACACTGGCCGTGCGCACCGCCCGTTTGCTTTTGTGAAATTCCAGCACCGCCGGCTCCCATTCCAGCGCGCAATATTCCAGCAACTTCCGGCTTTCCGCCTCCTGATCCGCAATCAGATCCTCATAGACACAATCGTAAATCTGCCCGGCAAACAGATCATGCCAATGGGCCATCAGGGATTTATACTGATTGGCAAACCGCGCCAGATCCTGCAGATCATAGGCATAGCGGTGCGCCTCGGTATCAAAGAAATTCTTGTAAATCGAATAGCCGTTGTCGCGCGGATCGCGCACCAGATTGATGATTTTGGCATTCGGCAGCGCCAGTTTGATCAACCCGATATGAAAGAAATTCGCCGGCATTTTATCGGTCACACGGGGGGCTTGCGGGGCCAGCGATTGCAGTTGCGCCACATAGCGCGTGCCGAATTCGGCAATCTGCGGCTCTGTGGGCAATCCGGTGCCAATCCCCAGTTCCTGCACCAGATCAGGCGCAAACATGCGTTCCCCGCCGCCGTGAACCTGTGAATGGCTGGCCAGAATCTGCTCTACAAGCGATGTACCCGAGCGCATCAGGCCGACCACGAAAATCGGCACATCGGACGGGTTGCCCCGCCCGGCCAGCGCCGCCACCGCTTGCGGCGTATAGGCCTGCTTTATCTCGGCAAAAGCCGTGTCGCGGTCCATGTCGTTTTCTTGCAGCAAGTCGTAATTCAGGCTGTTTGCCGTCTTCAGCGCCTCGAATGCCCCCGCGTACTCCCCCAGATCCTCGCGCATTTTGGCCAGCGCAAACCCCAAACGCACCTGATCGCGCGGCTCTGCCTGTTTTGAATCCAGCGCCGATTCGACCTGTGTAATCAAGGGGCTGTCGGGCGTTGCTTTTTCCATACCGGCCAGCGACAAAAAAGCGTCCCCGTGGGTGGGCTGGCGCGCAATCAGTTCCTGCAGGTGCGCGCGGGCCTCGTCAAACCGCCCCGCCGCATTCAGATAAACCGCCAGACTGGCCAGATAATCCATGTTCTCCGGCGCAAGCTGCACCGCTTTTTGCGCATATGCGATGGCTTCATCCACCTGCCCCAGATCGGAGAGCACCGCGCCCAGATTGCTGATCACTTCGGCGTCATCGGGCACCAATTGCAAGGCCGCTTTCAAATCGGCGGTGGCCTCGGCGTATTTCTTCATCGCGGCAAATAAATTCCCCCGACTGTTCAGCGCATTGGCATAGGCAGGCCGCAGCTCCAGGGCCTTGTCATAGGCCGCCAGCGCCCCCGCGTGATCCTCAAGGGCCGCCAAAGCCACCCCAAGGTTATGATGCGCCTCCGCATAGGCCGGTTTCAGGGAAATCGCCTTTTTCAGCGGGGCCAAAGCGGCGGCGGCGTCATTGTTCTTGATATGCACCAGCCCCAGATTGTTATAGGCTTCGGCAAAGGCCGGGTTCAGGCGGATTGCCTGTTTGAAACTGGTGATCGCGGGTTTGTTCTGATCCAGATTGGTTTGGGCAAGCCCCTGAATATTATATAAAAACGGTTCTTTGCGATTGTGAACCATCAACAGGCGCACCTGATCCAGAACCTCGGCAAACAGGCCCCGGTTCAGCATCTCGCCCAACTGCTGCGCATCCGCTGCCGTCATCCGGTTGGCATTGCCGCCGGTAATTTTCTGCAAACGCGACAGTTCTTTTTTGGCTTTGCCGTGTTTTGGGAATTTCGCCAGTATCGCCGCATAAATCGCCTGCGCCCGTGCCGGATCGCCTGCTTTTTGGGCCTGATCGGCCGTTTGCAACAAATCTTTGACGCTGGGTTTTTTGGGCGGCATATCTGGCTCCGAAGGGTATTTTTCCCTGTTTTTACAAGCCATCCGGCCCGTGTCCAGTGAATAACAACGATTGTAGCCCCCCGAAGCGCAATTCCCATTAGACAACCCCCAAGCAATCCGCTAGAAGCGCTGCGATATGGCCACTCCGGCCTCACTAGCGCTGAAATTAATCCGAGTCCCAAAGATGCAGAATATCGTCCTCATCGTTCATTTGATCCTGTCACTTTGCCTGATCGGCATTGTGTTGATGCAGCGTTCCGAAGGGGGCGGTCTGGGGATTGGCGGCGGCGGCGGCGGTAATTCCGGTCGCCCACCGGCAGGGCCATTGGCCAAGGTCACATGGATCATCGCCATCGGATTTATCATCACCAGCGTCAGCCTGCTGGTTATTTCTGCCCGCGAAGCCAGCACAGACAGCGTTATTGAGCGTGTCGGCACCGAAACACAACAGGCCCCGGCCCCTGCGCCGGCAAGCAGCCCGCTTGGCGATAGCCTGTTGCCTCCAACCGCGTCGGATGCACCAGCAACCCCACCCAAGCCGGAAGAATAATTCTGGCCTGGATTGGTCCGTACGCCTGTCTATAATTTGTTAATGATTACGCGGTATCTACTGGATATTGCGTTTCAACCCTTGCACCCAGCCCCCGAATCCGACTATCATTAAGTCCCGTGACCAGGGACTTTTTAATGGTGTCCGTGGGCCTTAACCGAACACGGGAGTAGCCGAAAAATGGCACGTTATATTTTTATCACCGGTGGCGTTGTATCCTCGCTTGGCAAAGGTCTGGCGTCGGCGGCATTGGGCGCTTTGTTGCAGGCGCGCGGCTATTCGGTGCGGTTGCGCAAGCTGGACCCCTATCTGAACGTAGACCCCGGCACCATGTCGCCGTTTGAACACGGCGAGGTTTTCGTAACAGACGATGGCGCGGAAACCGATCTGGATCTGGGCCATTACGAACGCTTCACCGGCGTTGCGGCGCGCAAAACCGATAGCGTGTCCTCCGGCCGGATCTATTCCACCGTGCTGGAAAAGGAACGCCGTGGCGATTATCTGGGCAAAACAATTCAGGTAATTCCGCATGTCACCAATGAAATCAAGGACTTCATCCGCATTGGCGAAGACGAGGTAGATTTCATGCTCTGCGAATTGGGCGGCACCATCGGCGATATCGAAGGCCTGCCTTTCTTTGAAGCCATCCGCCAGTTTTCACAGGAAAAGCCGCGCGGCCAGTGTATTTTCATGCATCTGACCCTGCTGCCCTATCTGGAGGCCGCAGGCGAGCTGAAAACCAAACCGACACAACATTCGGTCAAGGAATTGCGCTCCATCGGCATCGCACCGGATATTCTGGTGTGCCGCTCCGAACAGCCGATCCCGAAAAAGGAACGCGACAAGCTGGCCCTGTTTTGCAATGTGCGCCCCGAGGCCGTGATTGCCGCGATGGATATGGACTCCATCTATGACGCGCCGCTGAAATACCACGCCGAAGGGCTGGATAAGGCGGTGCTGGATGCCTTTGGCATTGATTCCGCCCCGCAACCGAAACTGGAAACATGGCGCGATGTTTCCGAACGGGTCCACAATCCCGAAGGGACCGTGAAAATTGCCATTGTCGGCAAATATACCCAGCTGGAAGACGCCTATAAATCCATCAAAGAGGCCCTGACCCATGGCGGCATGTTCAACCGTGCCAAGGTCAAGGTCGAATGGGTCGATGCCGAAGTCTTTGACAGGGGCGACGCCGCCAGCCGGCTGGCCGGTTTTGACGGCATCCTTGTGCCCGGCGGCTTTGGCGAGCGCGGCACCGAGGGCAAGATCAAAGCCGCGCAATTTGCCCGCGAAAACAACATTCCCTATCTGGGCA
>JALWOO010000681.1 GCA_027083485.1 Amylibacter sp.
GATCAGGACGGTATTTTGCCGGACAAGCTCGAACAGGTTTGCCGCCGCCATGCGCCGCAAATCCTGCTCAGTTCCTTTAACGTCCACAACCCGACCACAGGCGCAACCACCCTTGAGCGGCGCTTGCAAATCGCGCAGGTGGCGGAAAAATTCGACCTGAAGATCATTGACGATGACGCTTATGGCACGTTTTCAAGCAACCTGCCGCAAATGTACCAGATCGCGCGCAATCGGGTCTGGCATGCGTCTTCGCTGTCAAAATCCTTTGCTTCGGGGATCCGGTTCGGTTTTCTGGTCACCCCGCCGGGCAAAGGCGGCGCGGCACGGGCGGTTTTACAGGCCAGCTGTTACGGCATGTCCTCGCCGCTGATTGATCTGGCCACTCAGGTGATCACCGATGGCAGTGCCGAAAAAATGCGGGTCCGGATCAACCGTTTCAACCGCCAAAGGGTGCAAATCGCCCTGAATGTGCTGGGCCGCTGGAACCTGCGCTGGCGCAACGAGGTGCCGTTTTTGTGGCTCCTGCTGCCAACCGGATGGCGCAGCTCATCCTTCCTGCGTGCCTGTGAGCAACGCGGGATTCTGTTACGGGCCGCCGACGAATTTGCCCTGATCGGGGGGAAGGCCCCGAATGCGGTGCGAATCGCCATTGGGGCGGATGTGCCACAAAATGTCTATGAATCCGCGCTGCAAACCATCGGCGAACTATTGGAAAACCCGCCTATTTCCATGGAAATATAATTTATTAATTGCGTATTAACAACAACTTACATCGAAATCCGCGCATTGTGACAATTTCCTAAAGGCCTTCGATAGGTCTTGGTCATCCATCACCTGCAATAACAGTTCTATCGAGACGCATACCGCGTCCCTGAGTAAAACACGAAATGGCAACGCTTCTCCCTCGTTGTCCGAACTGAAAAGGTTAGAACATGAAAATCTCCACTCTGGCATTGATCGTCGCTGCATTTGGCGCAACTGTATCCCACGCACAGGCCGTCAACAACGCTGCTCAAGACGCAACAGCTGCTGTAGCAACTGCAACGACACCACAGGCAGTGGCATCAATAACCGGTGCTCAAGCAACAGCCTCGCAAACCATGTTCGGTGCGATGGCAACAGGTAACGAAGCTAACGAAGGCAACAATGGCGGCAACGAAGGATCCGAAGGCGGCCAAGGTGGCGAAGGCGGCGAAGGTGGTGAAGGCGGCCAAGGTGGCGACAACGATTAAGGCCACTGTGTTTTGGGTCAAGAGATAGCCGACACTAAAGGCAAATGTGAAACTCACACGTCTTTTGTCCAATACAAAACGGGTCACCTATATCTTGGGTGGCCCGTTTTTGTCATCGCCCGAGCAAATCAACTGCCGGTATCAATATCCCAATCATCATCGGCAGCTACCTCGCCAATGGCCATCCAGGCGCAATTGGCGCGGGCGATGCGGGTGTCGGACCAGGTTCTGAACACCAGATCAAACCCTGTTTCTGTGACATTTTCAGAGGCCGTCACCACGCGGTAGCTCGTCTCGTTGTGCAGATCCAGCATTTCCAGCGTAACAAAAACAGCAGGCGGGGATTTGAAGGCCTCGGAGAAAGTCACAGCCACACGTTTTTCGCGGTCGCCTTTGCCTGCCCACATTTCGCCATCGTCTTCAAAATCGGAAAACATTGGCACAGTGCCACGGTCTATGCCGGTAATGCTCGAATACAGCTTTTTCATTTCCCCTCCACAAAACGGGTCTACTCGTTAAACCACCAACCTGCACATTTTATCCCGACGGCATCGGGGCGGGACAGATTATTTTAACAGGACGGGCCTTCAAAACAAATAAACCCCGCCTGCTAGACGGGGTTTACTTAGACTTTTAGACAATTTTACGGCGATTACAGCAAATCGAGCAGAACCTTGGTATCTGCAACCCGTTTGGACGCCAGATCAAGTTCGGCCCCCTCCAGGTTTTCAGCTGCGAATTCCGCATCTTTGATCAGTGCTTCGATGGTTTCGCGGGTCACATCCCCCTTGGGCAATGCTTGCTCTGCGAGAACCGAGGCCGCCGTTGGCGAAATTTCAACAAATCCGCCGGTCACGATATATTCGGTCACACCGCTATCTGATGTCACCTTCAGCACGCCGGGGCGCAGGGTGGTCAGAACGGCAGCGTGATCGGCCATCGCGGTAAAGTCGCCTTCGGCACCGGGGATTTCCACCTCGGTGACTTCCAAAGACGCCAGCTTGCGCTCTGGCGATACCAGATCAAATTGCATCGTGTTGGCCATGAAAGCCTCCTAACGCTTAGGCTGCGTCTGCAGCCAGTTTCTCGGCTTTGGCGATCACTTCTTCGATGCCGCCAACCATGTAGAAGGCTGCTTCTGGAAGGTGATCGAATTCGCCAGCCACAACGCGTTTGAACGAGTCGATGGTTACGTCCAGAGGAACCTGAACACCGTCGGAACCGGTAAACACTTTCGCAACATCGAACGGCTGAGAGAGGAAACGCTGGATTTTCCGTGCGCGGGAAACAACCAGTTTGTCTTCTTCGCTCAATTCGTCCATGCCCAGAATGGCGATGATGTCCTGCAGCGATTTATAGCGCTGCAACATGCCCTGTACGTCACGGGCAACGTTGTAGTGCTCTTCGCCAACAACCAGCGGATCCATGATGCGGGATGTTGAATCCAGTGGATCCACAGCCGGGTAAATACCCAGTTCGGAAATCGCACGGGACAGAACGGTCGTCGCGTCAAGGTGGGCAAAGGATGTCGCAGGGGCCGGGTCGGTAAGGTCATCCGCAGGCACGTAAACCGCCTGAACCGATGTAATCGAACCGGATTTGGTCGATGCAATCCGTTCCTGCATGGCACCCATATCGGTGGCCAGTGTCGGCTGATAGCCCACAGCGGAAGGAATACGACCCAGAAGCGCGGACACCTCGGAACCGGCCTGGGTAAAGCGGAAGATGTTGTCCACAAAGAACAGCACGTCAGCACCGGTTTCATCGCGGAACTGCTCGGCCAATGTCAGGCCGGACAGGGCAATACGCATCCGTGCTCCCGGAGGCTCGTTCATCTGGCCGTAAACCAGCGCAATTTTGGATTCTTCGAGGTTATCGGGAACGATAACGCCGCCTTCGATCATTTCGTGATACAGGTCGTTACCTTCACGGGTCCGCTCACCAACACCGGCGAACACGGACACACCGGAGTGCACCTTCGCAATGTTGTTGATCAGTTCCATGATCAAAACGGTCTTACCAACACCCGCACCACCGAAGAGGCCGATTTTACCGCCTTTGGTGTATGGAGCCAGCAGATCAACCACTTTGATGCCTGTGACCAGAATTTCGGATTCAGTTGCCTGCTCCGAGAATTCAGGGGCCGGCTGGTGGATCGCACGACGTTCTTTGGTTTCAACAGGACCTTTTTCATCCACGGGTTCGCCAACAACGTTGAGAATACGTCCCAGTGTTGCCTTGCCAACCGGCACGGAAATCGGTTCGCCCAGATCGGTAACGGCACCGCCGCGCACCAGACCTTCGGTTGCGTCCATTGCAACAGCACGCACGGTGTTTTCCCCGAGGTGCTGTGCAACTTCCAGAATCAACCGGCTTCCGTTGTTGTCTGTTTCCAGAGCGTTAAGGATAGCTGGCAGATCGCCGTCGAACTGAACGTCGACAACAGCGC
>JALWOO010000682.1 GCA_027083485.1 Amylibacter sp.
GTGATGGATGGTCCGGCCGATGATCTGCGCGAAAATCCTGATGTAAAGGAATTCTATCTGGGTATGTCCGAAGATGGCCGTAAATCCTTTCGCGATGTGCGCAGCTATCGGCGCCGCAAACGTTGGCTGAGCTAAGCCAAGAACCTGAATTTTAATAATTTTCCCTGTGGTTCAAGCCCACAGAACGGAAAACGCAACCCTACTAACCCGAAAGGGGCTGGCCCATGACCGAATATTTTGACGCGCTGGAGACCCGATCCGCCGATGCCCGCGAAGCTGCCCAGTTGGTTGCTTTGCAGGAACAAATTACCCGTGCGCGCGCGGTTTCAGGGGCCTGTCAGCTTGATGGGCCAGAGCTGAAATCGCTGGCGGATCTGGCGGGCTATCCGGTGTTGCGCAAATCGGACCTCAGCAAATGGCAGGCGGAAAACCCGCCCTTTGGGGGCTTTGGCGTCACCAAACCGGCGCATATTTTTCAGTCTCCCGGACCGATTTACGAACCGGGCCAAACCAGCCGCGACTGGTGGCGCATGGGGCGCTTTTTGCATGCGGCAGGGTTTCGGGCGGCGGATATCGTGCAGAACTGTTTTTCCTATCATTTCACCCCTGCGGGCCTGATGTTTGAAAACGGGGCAGCGGCGATCGGGGCCACGGTTTTTCCGGCTGGCACCGGCCAGACCGAATTACAGGCGCGTGCGGCGGCGGATATCGGTGTGACCGCCTATGCGGGCACGCCGGATTACCTGAAGATTATTCTGGACAAGGCGGATACGCTGGGATTGTCGCTGAAAATCAAACGGGCGGCAGTCGGGGGTGGAGCGCTGTTCCCGAGCCTGCGCGCCGAATACGCGGATCGCGGTATTGCCTGTTTGCAATGCTATGCCACGGCGGATCTGGGCAATATTGCCTATGAAACCGAAGCCATGGACGGCATGATTATTGATGAAGGTGTGATCGTTGAAATCGTCACGCCCGGCACCGGTGAGCCTGTTGCTGCGGGCGAGGTTGGCGAAGTGGTGGTCACCACGTTGAACCCTGATTATCCGCTGATCCGTTTTGCGACCGGTGACCTTTCCGCGTTTATGCCGGGGACAAGCTCCTGTGGCCGTACAAATACCCGCATCAAGGGCTGGATGGGGCGGGCCGATCAAACCGCCAAGATCAAGGGTATGTTTGTGCGCCCTGAACAGGTGGCGGCTTTTGTGGCTAAACATCCGGAAATTGCCAAAGCCCGCGTGGTTGTGACCCGCGAAGGCGAAGCTGATGTTATGACTGTTCAGGTAGAGAGCGAAGCGGGGGATGCCGCAAAATATGAGAAAACTTTGCAAGAGACCTTGAAACTTCGGGGTAAAATCGTGCTTAATTCCCTTGGAACGCTGCCAAAGGATGGCATCGTCATAGAGGATCAGCGAAAATACGACTGATCCGCCTGAAAATAGGGGGTTGGTATGGGGTTTCGCAAGTTTTTGCTCGGTACAGTGGCTGTTATTGGCCTATTGCCTCAATCTGTTCTGGCTGAAAATATCGCCATGGTGGTTGGGTCCAATGTTTATCGTAATTTTGCTAATGTCGAACATGGTGGGCAGGTACTGACCACCACGCAGACCTTGGCTGATTCCGGATATCGGGTTATTGCGGTACGGGACGCTACCATGGCAGGGTTGCAAAATGCGGTCGCAGAGCTGGAGAAATCCTTGCCGGATGCCGATCGCGTGGTGGTCGTTCTCTCGGGGGCTTTTTTACACAATGATACGGTGACCTGGTTTGCGCCAACCGATCTGCGTTCGCCGTCACTTGCAGCAGTTGGTTTTGAAGGTCTGTCGGTGCAGGCGATCCTTGGCTATCTTGGTCAGAAGCCCGGTGGGGCTGTGTTGTTTCTTGCATCTGATGGCGTGCGCGGAGCGGGCGAGCTGATCGCCAAAGGCATTGGCCGCCTCAAGGCTCCGCAAGGGGTGTTGTTGGTGCAGGGGTCACCCTCTGGCATCACCGATGCAATCAACAACCAGTTTCTGGTCAAGGGGCGATCTTTGGCGGATGCGGTTCAGTTGAGCAAAGACACCATCAAGGCACATGGCTATCTGTCTGAACTGTCAACGCTCAACCCGACCGATGAGGTCGTGCGTGGCCTGTCTGAAGAAGAACTGAAAATACTGGCCGAAGCCGCCTATTGGCGCGCGGTTCTGGATCTGTCGACCATCGGCGGGTTTAATGCCTATTTGCAGCATTATCCGGATGGTGAATTTGTCGAAGGGGCTAATGCCCGCATTCAGGCGATCAAGGATGCTCAACCGAAATATACCCCTGCCGAGCAAACCGAAATCGACCTTAACCTGACGCGGAATGATCGCAGTCGTGTACAGGAACAACTGTCCTTTCTTGGCTATAACACGCGCGGCATAGACGGGTTGTTCGGACCAGCGACGCGCGGTGCCTTGATGCGCTGGCAATCCCAGAACGGGCAGGAGGCCACCGGTTTTTTAACCGCGCAAAACCTGCAAAAACTGCGGATGCAGGCCGAAAAACGCGCTAAGAAACTGGCGATGGAAGCCTCCAAAAAGCAGGTCGCCCATGATGCGGCGGATGCGGAATTCTGGCGCGTGACCGGAGCCAATGGCGGGGAAGCGGATTATCTGGCCTATCTGAAGAAATATCCCGACGGTCTCTATGCGGCAGAGGCTCGCAAGCGTTTGCAGGCATTTGAAGTGCAAAAACGCAATCAGGCGCGGGCTTCGGAAACAGCAAAATGGGATGCGGCGGTCAAGGCGAAAACCAAAAAGGGCTATCTGGCCTATCTGCAAGCCTACCCGAATGGCGCATTTGCAGAGGTCGCCCGTGGCCGCGTGAGCGAGATTGAGAAACGGCAGGCGCAAAAGGCCCGCATTCAGGCGGCCCGTGCCGAAGAAGAAAAACTGCCCCTGAACCCGAGCCTGCGGTTGTTGCTGGAAAAGCAATTGAAGAAGCTGAAGCTGGCACCGGGGGAAGTTGATGGAAAATTCAACAAGGCAACCCGCAAGGCCCTGCGCCGGTATCAGCGTTCCCGTGGGCTGGAAGTGAGCGGATTTCTGACACGCCCGACTATTGTGCAACTGATGGCGGAATGATTGCCAGCAGCCGATTCGGCAACAGAAAAAGGGTCGCTGCAAAGGCAGCGGCCCTTTCTGATTCTTGTCGCCAACCCGATAACGGGGATGACTTAGCCCTGACGTGCCTTGAAGCGCGGCTGGGTTTTGTTGATTACATACACGCGGCCTTTGCGGCGAACGATGCGGCAATCACGGTGGCGCCCTTTGAGGGAGCGAAGTGAATTCTTGACCTTCATGGGTCTTCTCCTTAATTCGCGGCGCCGCAGGTTGCGCCAACATTTGTTTTCTGGGTCCATCTCCCGAAGGAAAATGGTGGGCGTAACTGGGATTGAACCAGTGACCCCTTCGATGTCAACGAAGTGCTCTCCCGCTGAGCTATACGCCCTTAACTGATCGCTTTTGTTTCGAAAAACAAACTCGTGTCCGCGCTCTATAAAAGGAGTCGCGGGCGGGTTCAAGGGGTTTTGCGAATCTAGTTTTCCAAGTAATGCTTGTTGGTGAAAGAAGGGCACCGATGGCACCACAAGAATTCTATTTGCATCTCCCCGAAACCATTAGCACAGGCGTGGTTTTCGGCTCTCCGCACAGTGGGCG
>JALWOO010000683.1 GCA_027083485.1 Amylibacter sp.
AATCGCCCAAAACCCCTGATCGAAGTCGCCGGCAAACCGTTGATTTCCTATTCGCTACAGCTCGCAAGGCAGGCCGGATTACACCGCATCGTTGTCAACAGCCACTATCACGCTGAACAGCTTGAATCCTACCTTTCCGGTCACCCCGATGTGACCACCCTGCGCGAAACGCCGGATATTCTGGAAACCGGCGGCGGGTTGCGAAATGCGTTGCCCCTGTTGAACAGCAATCCGGTTTTCACGCTGAATTCCGATATGGTCTGGACAGGGGATAACCCGCTCACCGCATTGGCCAAAGGCTGGGATGGGGCGCGGATGGATGCTTTGCTCATGTTGATCCCGACACAAAACGTGGCGCAAAACACCAGCCCCGGAGATTTCTTTCTGGATGAAACCGGCCGTATTGATTGGCGGGGCAAGCGGGACAAGGCCCCCTTCATGTACACCGGCGCACAAATTATCAAAACGGATTTGCTCGATCAGTTTGCAGAAAAAACCTTTTCTCTGACGGCGGTTTGGGACAAGATGATTCAATCGGGCCGTGTGTTTGGCCTGGTCCATTCAGGGGGCTGGGTGGATATTGGCCAACCGGAACGCATTTCTGTTGCCGAGGCCGCGTTGCAAAGGAATGATTTTGAATAAAACCTCTGCCTTGCAAGGTGTTTACGGCATCCCGATCGGCTGTGATTTCGCCAATAGTTTCGCCAAAGGCCTGCTCGCCCGTTTTTCCGCATCCCCGCCCGAAACACTGGCCCGCACCGAAATTTACGTAAACAGTCGCCGCATGGAGCGCCGCCTGCACGAAGTATTTTTGAAAAACAAAGCACTTTTGCTGCCACAGGTGCATTTAATCACGGAAATCGCCAACTGCCCCAACCTGCCAATAGAGCTACCAAAGCCGGTCTCTGCCTTGCGGCGACGCTTGCAATTGGCGCGTTTGGTCAAGGCATTGCTGGCCCAAGAACCCGATTTGGCCCCCCAATCCGCTGTCTTCGATTTTGCCGCTTCACTCAGTAATCTACTGGATGAAATGCAAGGCGAAGGCGTGCCTTTTGACCGGCTCGAAAAAATCAAGGTCGGTGAATTGTCCGGCCATTGGGAACGCTCCCTGACATTCCTGCGTATTTTATCGGACCACTGGAACCCCGGTGAAACTGTGGACCCACAGGACAGGCAACGCGCCGTTGCCCTTGCGCTGGCGGACCTGTGGAAAACCAACCCGCCGGATCATCCCGTTATCGTTGCCGGCTCCACAGGATCACGCGGGGCCTCGGCTGAATTTATGCGGGCCGTGGCATCCTTGCCGCAAGGCGCTGTTGTGCTGCCCGGTTTTGATCGCGAAATGCCGGCAGAGGCGTGGGAAAAATTCGATGACCCCCGTGTCTCCATGGATCATCCCCAATCCGCGCTTTACCGTTTTTGCAGTTCCCTTGATCTGGACATGGCCAGACTGGCACAATGGGAGGAGACCGCCCCTGCACACCCCGCCCGCAACCGGCTGGTATCCCTTGCTCTTCGCCCTGCCCCCTTTACCGATCAATGGCGGGCTGAAGGTCCGACATTGGCCGCTGAAATTTCACAGGCAACGGCAAACATCACCTTGCTTGAATCCGAAACCCCCAAAGACGAAGCCCGCACCCTTGCCCTGCGGTTGCGACAGGCAGCCGAGGAGGGGCAAAAAGCCGTGCTGATTTCACCGGACCGCGCCCTGACCCGCCGGGTGAGCGCCGCCCTGAACCGCTGGAATATTCTGGCAGATGACAGCGCCGGCAGCCCCTTGCACCAATCCCCGCCCGGTGTTTTGCTGCGCCTGCTTGGCAATTGTTTCGGCCAACACCTGACCCCGCTGACACTGACGTCTTTGCTCAAGCATCCCCTTACCGCGCGCGGGGACGAGACCGGTAAAAACCGTCTCTTTGCCCGCAATCTGGAACTCAAGGAACTGCGCGGCGGCGCGCCTTTTGTGGATTTCAAGCGGTTGGAAGACTGGGCCGCCAAGGCCGACGATCCGGCCCTTACCCTCTGGGTCGGCTGGCTGCGCGATATGCTGGAACCGCTCCGGCACATGACGCAGGCCCCCCTTGCCGAATGGGTGGGACTTCACAAACAACTGGCCGAAAAAATGGCTTCTGGCCCGGGACAGGCCGGAAGCGGCGAGTTATGGGAAAAAGAGGCCGGCAAAGAAGCCGCCAAGGCCTTTGCCACCTTGGAACAAGAGGCCGAGGCCGCCGGTGATCTATCGGTCAGCGACTACACGACTTTGTTCTTGCAGGTTCTCAAGGAGGGCGAAGTCCGCGAAGCCCTGACCCCTCATCCGTTGATCGCCATCATGGGTCCGCGCGAAGCCCGCGAACAAGGTGCGGAACTGGTGATTTTGGCCGGCCTGAACGAAAGCATCTGGCCCAAACCGGAAACCCCTGATCCATGGCTCAACAGATCCATGCGCCAGCAAATCGGCCTGCCACCGCCGGAACGCCAGATCGGCCTGTCCGCCCATGATTTCCAGCAGGCAATTGCCGCCCCAGAGGTCATCTTGTCCCGCGCCTTGCGGGATGGAGAGGCCCCGACCGTTGCCTCGCGCTGGTTGCTGCGGCTGTCAAATTTAATGGGCGGTCTGGAACAGGGCGACACAACCAGCCTTAAACAAATGCGCGCGCGTGGATCGCGGCTTACGGAATGGGCGCAGACACTGGATTTGCCTGCCGTTGATACCCCCCGCGCCACACGCCCTGCACCCTGCCCACCGGTTGATGCCCGCCCCAAACAGCTTTCGGTTACGCGGATCAAGACCCTTGTTCGCGATCCATACGCCATTTATGCCAGTTCAATTTTACGCCTCAGACCCTTGTTTCCCCTTGGAAAAGAGCCAAACGCCATGGAGCGTGGCAATGCGCTGCATGAAGTGCTTGAACGTTTCATTACCGAAACGCTCGACAACCTGTCAGAAATCACCCGGGAGAAATTTCTGAAAACGGCGGCGATTGTTCTGGAAAAAGAAGCCCCATGGCCTGCTGCCCGCCGGTTTTGGCTGGCACGACTGGCGCGGATATCGGAATGGTTTGTCACCACGGAAACCGACCGCCGAAAACGGGCGGACGTATTGGCGCAGGAACGTAGTGGGGAGCGCCGTATTCCGGAGCTGGATTTCCTGCTGACCGCCAAGGCAGACCGCATTGACATCACGCCATCGGGCACCTTGTGGATTTACGACTATAAATCCGGCAAGCCGCCCACCGCCGCCATGAGCAAGACCTTTGACAAACAGTTGCAGCTAGAAGCGGCCATTGCGCGGGTCGGCGGATTTGACAAGGTGAAACCCGCCCCGGTTGCGGGCCTTGAATATATCGGGCTGGGGGCCGCCGCTGCTGCCAATAGCGGTATCATTCAACCGGTTCCCATTGACGAAGAAGCCGTCACCGCAATCTGGGATGAACTTACCCTGTTGATCCGTGCCTATCAAAAACCGCAGCAGGGCTATTCTGCCCGTGCGCGCATGCAGAAAAGTCAGGATATTTCCGATTATGACCATCTCTCGCGGCGTGGTGAATGGGAAGACAGCGACAAACCTAAACCGGAGCAGGTCGGATGAAATTTGACGATGCAACCCTTGCTCAAATTCGTGCAGCAGACCCGATGGCCTCTACATGGGTTTCGGC